>MFQB01000037.1:23100-38111 GCA_001784275.1 Candidatus Magasanikbacteria bacterium RIFCSPHIGHO2_02_FULL_47_14 | reverse complement strand
AATACATGCTCCAGGCAATGGATCTTGTCAATGTGAACAAGGCGTACTTTGTCATAAACTCATATTGGGCTAACTTTGACACAATCACAGAAGGAGCTAAAAAAACTGCCGACTCCTGGCAGTCCATTGATGACGGAAAAGCCATGGTTTTTACATATCATCGTTGATATAACTTTTCAAGACGCTGGACATATTCATCTCGTGACAAACCAACGAGTGACTGCCGTGTTTCGCCACTCATTTTTTGTACTGTTTCTTTATGTGTGAGACACCACTGCATCTTTTCCACCAACTTCTCAACATTTCCGGTTTCAAAGGTTATACCATTCTCTCCTTCTCGGATAAGTTCGGCAACGCCTTCAATGTCACTGGCCAACACTGGTCGCCCACAGGACAAACTTTCGAAGATGACCGTTGGTGAATTTTCGTAACACAACGAAGGAACAACCGCCATGTCCATCTTTGCAAACAGTGCCGGCAACTCCTCCCGTTTCAAACGACCATATATATACACACCGTTCTCCGGAACGACACTGGCACGAATCTCTTCCAACACTGAACCACTCCCAACAATGTGTAACTCGGCGTGTGGGAATTGAAAATGCAGTTTTTGAAATGCGCTGAGAAGAAGGAATAGCCCCTTGTGTCGTTCAATCTGTCCAATATATAAAAATCTGAATGAGTCGTGCGGTTCGTCGACCACCTGCCGGGTTTCTTGGAAAGAAAAGGTGACCGGATTGCGGAGCACAACCTGGTGGGAATGTTCAAAAAACCCTCGAGAACGATAAAAGTCAAGCAAAAACTGAGATGGAGAAATGACAACATGCGGCGAGCCCATGAGCCACTTCATAATCCCGGTGTAGAGTTTCGTCGGCAAACCTGTATATCGCCAACTTTGTTCTTTTTCTTTCAAAATCATCGCGCTGGGTTCAACCAGTTGAACGTCATGAACCGTGTGAACATGGTGGATCCTCAGTTTGCGAATCACCCTCGGAATCAAAAAGCTTAAACCCATGAGATTGTGCGTATGAACAAGATCAACGTGTTCAGCCTCCAAAATCTCTTGCACCTTATTGGCTACCGAAAGATGAAACATGTCAATGACATGCCAGAGCGCACGTTCAAATATTGTATGACCTTCAGCGTGTGTATAAAAAAAGAGATTGTGCGGTCGTAAGCGATAAATCGTAAGACGCTCGTGGCGCTCAGTTGCTTCTTGCCCGGGCGTGCCGGTAATAATAACCACCTCATGCCCTTGTGCTAACAATCCCTCAACCATGGTAACGACCACTTGTTCTGCCCCTCCACGGTGATACGGCGGATAGATATTGTTAATCACGCATATCTTCATACTTTTTGTGCTGTGACAATCCAATGCCAACAGAGATGTCGCACTCCGGGTATGCGAAATAACAACTCATCAAATCCAACGATCATTTTTTCTACCCATAGAGGAGGTTGGATTCTTTTTTTCAGATGAAAAACCCGATAGATAAACTCCAACCCATAGTGCATCCATCCACCGAACAACCACATGGGACGAATCGTCACATTTCTCCACCCCGAACCAAGATACTTTTGTATTTGTCCGTAGGAAAAACCTTCCATCTCCGCATCAGCATGAGATCCTTCATGTTCGTCCGCATGGATTGCATGACACAAGAATGGACGCAACTTTTTTATGGGATAAAAATAAAATCGGTTTGGTTCAACTCCAATAACCAGTTGCCCATCTTTTTTCAGGATACGTCTCCACTCTTCCAGCGCCTCCCCCGGCTTTTCAAAGTGATGCCAGACTGCAATCATATACACAACATCACAAGACTCATCTGCAAGTGGAAGCTGCACACCATCAGCCGCAACATACTGAATATTATTTTTGTTCAAGCGCTGTGCAACCCGTTTTAAGGTCTCTGCTGAGATGTCTGTAAGGACCAGCGTCTTGTCTTGGTCATATATCTGTTCTGCGTCAAAGCCGGTTCCTGCCCCTACTTCCACCAGCGTTGCCTGTTTGGGTACTTTCGTTAAAAAATTCCACACATACTGATGATAAAACACATTCCGCCATGCAGAAAGTTGATGCGTTTCGCACGCATCTTCGTCGATGTGATCGTGGTAGAGTGCCTCTTCTTTGGCTAACTCGGAGAGCTGTGATGAACGAGCATCAAAAACACCACTGTCTGCAGTGTAGGTTCGGTGACAAGCAAGGCAAGTATATTGGTTGTTATTTAACGACATGGACCCCCCACAGTCGACACATTGGTATTGCATAAAGGCCTATAATCTTCCCCAGTATAAAGGAGACCGGCCTTTCCGAGCAAGGGGCAGAGGTGCCAAAGAAAACTGTTCACAATGTATACACACGCTTCTAGTAAAATTAACATGCCTGAGATAAGATACCCGGACTATGGCTGACCTTGAACGTATTCCCCCTCAAAACTTAGATGCGGAAATGTCTCTGTTAGGCTCAATTTTGCTTGATAAAGAGGCCATGTTTTCGATTGCCGACATCGTCGATTCTCAGGACTTTTACAAAGCCAACCACCGTCAAATTTATGACATCATGCAGGAGCTGTATAACAAGAATGAACCGATCGACGTCTTGACGATTAGTAACCGGCTCACAGAAAAAGGTCTTCTCGAACAAGTTGGCGGACATAGCTATTTAATGAAGTTATCGAACGCGGTTCCAACCTCTGCACATATCAAAGAGTATGGAAACATCATACAGCGGAAAGCGACCCACAGAAAACTACTCTCAGCCGCTGACCAAATCGCCGGGCTTGGATACAGAGAGGAAATAGACAATGTTGATGAGCTGCTCGATCAGGCGCAACAACACTTGTATGCTGTCACCCATAAACACCTCCGTGCCAGCTTCACCCCCATACAAAAAGTGCTGCACGGCGCATTTGAACGCATAGACGAGCTCCACCGAGACAAAGGAAAGCTGCGTGGCGTTCCTACCGGCTTTAAAGACTTGGACCACCTGCTTGCCGGACTTCAAAAATCTGACCTCATCATTCTTGCCGCACGGCCATCAGTCGGAAAAACATCGCTTGCCCTTGATATGGCCCGCCATATTGCAGTGAGAGAGAAAATACCTATTGGCTTGTTCTCACTGGAAATGAGCAAAGAACAGCTGGTGGACAGGTTACTATGTGCCGAGGCCGGTGTTGACCTATGGAAAATGCGCACCGGCAATCTCTCGGATCGGCCGGACAGTAACGACTTCCCGCGCATTGGTCATGCCATGGGCATCTTATCCGAGGCCCCGATTTATATTGATGACAACCCGGGAAACACCGTCATGTCGATTCGTTCGAAAGCCAGAAGGCTTCAGGCAGAACACGGACTTGGTCTCATCGTGATCGACTATTTGCAGTTGATGGAGTCACATCGATCGAGCAATGTTGAAAACAGAGTCCAGGAAGTTTCGGAGATGAGCAGAAACTTGAAAGGAATCGCGCGTGAGCTTAATGTCCCTGTCTTGGCACTGTCACAGCTCTCTCGTGCAGTGGAACAAACCAAACCGGCAATACCAAAGCTATCTCACTTGCGTGAGTCTGGAAGTATCGAACAAGATGCAGACGTGGTACTCTTTATTTATAGAAAAGCCGCAGACCGTAACTATCGTTTGGAAGATATCCCGCCGGACGAACGACATATTGGAGAAATTCACATAGCAAAACATCGTAACGGTCCAACCGGAATGGTCAAGGTGTTTTTCGACGAAAGTCGTGCAAGTTACAGAGATCTTGACCGACAGTTTGCCCATACGACACCCCCACCAATGCCGGTCAAACCCGCTGTTCCCTCATTTTAAATTTAATTATTTTTTCTATTTATATGTTGAATAAACTCAAACAGTTCAAAGACATGCGCTCTCAGGCGAAGCAGCTCCAAAGCAAACTCGCTGAAGAAGCAGTCACAGTACAAACTGCCGGAGGCAAAATTGTGATGACCATAGACGGCAACCTCAAAATGACCGGCCTTGCCATCGACGACGAACTGCTGAGTCCAAGCCATAAACAAAAACTCCAAGAAGCAATCAAAGAGGCCCATGAAGATGCACTGAAAAAAGTTCAACGCATCATGGCAATGAAGATGAAGGAGATGGGTGGCCTACCAAACATCCCGGGGCTGTCATAACCACAGCATGTATCCAAAAAGCATCCAAAGCTTAATTCATGCATTCATGAAACTGCCCAGCGTCGGTCCGCGAACAGCCGAACGGTTTGTTTTTCATTTGTTACGCTCCGGAAAAAAGGAAGTTGCTGAGTTGACACTCGCGTTGAAGAATCTCATGGAAACAGTCAAAAGTTGCGAGGTATGTTGGGACTTTTCAGATCAGTCTCCATGCATGATTTGCCGAGATACACACCGAGATGCACGAACGATTGCCGTTGTAGCTCTTTCGCATGACGTACAGGCTATTGAACGAGTAAAAAGCTACCGGGGACGCTATCATGTTCTGCGCGGTGTTATTCATCCTGACGATGAAGACTCGATACACACCCTGAAGATACGCGAACTTTTTGATAGAGTTGAACAGGAGGACATCAATGAAGTTATTCTGGCCTTTAACCCGGACATGGATGGAGAAACAACCATGATGTTTCTAGAAAAAAAACTGCACATGCAAAAACCAACTTTAAAAATTTCGCGTTTGGCACGCGGCCTCCCGATGGGGAGTGACATTCGGTACGCAGACGACATCACGCTCGAGAGCGCCTTAAAACATCGTACATCTAGTGGAGATAAAATTGTATAAAAATGAAAAACCGGTAAACCCGTACGAACCGCTTGGTTCCGACTGAATCGGGAACCAAATAGGTGAGGAAGGGTTTACCGGTTTTCTAATTTTCTAAACTATTTGATCTTCACCTTCGTAAACTGTTGTCGGTGTCCGGTTACTCGTTTATAGCGAACTTTTCGTTTAAACTTCACAATGCGAATTTTTTTCTTTCGGCCTTGAAGTTCAACCATGGCCGCTACTGTCACGCCAGACAAGTACGGTGAACCGATCTTGACGTCGCTTCCATCGTCATTTGCAGTCAACAAGACTTTGTCAAAAATAACTTCCTTCCCTGTTTCTTCGGGAAGCTTTTCAATACTGAGGGTTTGACCGGTTTGGATAAGATACTGCTTACCACCTGTCTCAATAACTGCCAACATATCCGTCGAATAAGAATAAAGACAATGGCCACACTATACACTACTCAGAGAGCACTGTCAAGGCATCTCCGATCTCGAGCTCGTTTGTCTCGCTCCATCCTGCAGGGAGCTCAAGCACCATATTAGCAACAGCCCGAGGAATATACTTGGTTAACTCCTCTTCGGGTAGGTCTTCTGGTTGGACGTGTTGCGCTATATCTACGACCGTTCCCCGTTCCAACCAAACGATATCGAGTGGAAACCGGGTATCTCGCATCACAAACGCGTGGCGCTCGGCAAATGGAAACAAAAAAATCATTCCGTCATACGGCTCCAAAGTATCACGTTTTCCCAGTCCACGATGCCAGTGCCAGGGTGTCTTGGCTACCAATACAGTGAGCTGTTCTTTTTTCAGCTCCACAACAGCTTCAGGCCAGTGATACTGCCATATCTTTAAAACCGCTGCCGAGATAAAAAAAGCTATAAGAAGAATGAGTTGGTACTTGCCTATTTTTTTTGCCATATAGAATTATTGAACATGATCTCTCTTGGAGAAAAAAATACCGGTCAACAACATCAGAATAAAAAGAAAAGAGAGCGCAATGACTTTTTCTTTACTCTGCAAAAATAACGTACTCATGCCAAATAAAAATGCGATGCCATAAAACAATAATACTGTTTGGCGGTGAGATAGTCCAGAAGCCAGCAGCCGAAAGTGAAGATGTTCCGAGTCGCCGGCAAACAACGGCTGTTTTTTTTGAAACCGTCGAATGAGGACACGGACAACGTCAAGCATGGGCAGCCCCATCACCAACAACGTCGTAGCGATTTTGCTTCCTGAAATAATCGCCAATATACCAAGAATATATCCTGTAAATAAACTTCCGCCCTCTCCTAAAAAAATTTTTGCAGGATAAAAATTCCAACAAAGAAACCCCAGACATGCGCCTGCAAGAATGCTCGCCAAAACTCCCACCTCCGGTTGAAACCACTGTGGCTGTCGTGTCAAAAAGAAAATGACTAACGCTCCGATAGCAACGATACCGCTGACCAAACCATCCAACCCATCCAGCAACTTCGTAGTGTACATCATGGCCATAAGCCAAAAAAAGACAACAAGGTCAGCAATTATCACGATTTGATCGAGATGGATCACTCCGCCGGCCGGATTCGTCACTGTCTTCAACCCAATACCAAAAAATATGGCTACAAGACTTGCGACAACCGGAAAGATAACTTGCCGTAACGGTCGAAGACGAAACCTGTCATCCAAAAATCCACCAACAACCAATACCAGTGAGCCCAGCGTAAAACCAATGATTGCCCTGGCCGGAACTTCTTTTCCAATGTCATGGAATACAAAAAATGCCATGGCGATACAGGCAAAAAAAGCGATAATAATAGCCAGCCCACCACCCAGTGGAACCTTCTTTTTATGAATTTTACGTGCTTCTGTTTTTGGAAGGTCAATAACACGGAGCCGACGCATCAACCATATCACCCCGGGTGTCACGGTCAGTGAGATAAAAAAAGCCAGGAAAAAATACATACTACGGTCGTTCCACACGCATGCCGGTTTTGCCGTCAAACACGACTGTATCTCGTCGCTTGAGTTGGCCGGCAAGGACCATTTCCGCCAACTTATTTTCCACCATTTCTTGAATGGCGCGGCGCATTGGCCGGGCGCCAAACTCAGGATCAAATCCGACACTGGCAAGCTCATCAAGCCCTGTCTCTGTTACCTTGAGGGCAATCCCTCGTTTTTCAAGATCACTCTCAACACGCTTCAACATCAATGCCGCAATTTGGCGAATCTCCGGCTCAGTCAAAGGAGTAAAGACAACCACACCGTCAAACCGATTCAAGAACTCCGGACGATAAAATTTCCGCAACTCATTTCGAACCAACTGCTCGCGGATGTCGTCAACGGGTTTGTTGTTACGAATTCCTTCTTGAATAAAAGAAGTGCCTGCATTGGAGGTAGCGATGATAATGGTATTGGTAAAATCAATGACCCTGCCGACGCTGTCAGTAAGACGACCGTCGTCAAACACTTGCAAAAATAAATCCAAAATTTTGGGATCTGCTTTTTCCAACTCGTCGAGAAGGACGAGTGAAAACGGTTGTTGACGCACCGCCTCAGTCAACAAGCCTGTTCCTTGCATTCCGGGCTGTCCAATCAATCGATATACTGAACTTGCATCCTGATACTCACTCATATCGACTCGAACCATGCGATCTTCACCACCGAAATAAATTTCTGCAATGGTCTTTGCCAACTCTGTTTTACCAACACCGGTTGACCCCAGAAACAAGAAAGTTGCAATCGGTCGTTTGGTGGAACGAATCTCAGCGCGTGCACGGCGCAGAGCGTTCGCTACAACTTCAACCGCCTCCTGTTGGCCGATCATGCGCTTATGCATAGCATCTTCAAGACGCAACAACTTTGCTGACTCGTCTTCACCTATGGACGTAACAGGAATTCCTGTCTTTTCATGAACAATCAACGCGACATCATCACGAGCTACCAACTGATTCGGGCCTT
The DNA here is from genome assembly GCA_001784275.1 of Candidatus Magasanikbacteria bacterium RIFCSPHIGHO2_02_FULL_47_14. Lineage (GTDB taxonomy): Bacteria > Patescibacteriota > Patescibacteriia > Magasanikbacterales > UBA922 > MFQB01. Next base: position 30,409 of record MFQB01000037.1, on the reverse strand, counting down.
TTTGTGCTCGCACTGCTCCTGCCGACTCTTTCATGAGCTCAAGAGCACTTTGCGGAAGCGGCTGGTCGTGAATAAATCGAACCGCCAACTGGACAGCGGCAGCCAAAGCATCGTAGGAAAAAAAGACACTCTCTTTATACTCTACCCCACCCACATTGGCCTCCAATACCTGAATAGCTTGATCTTCATTCATCTCATTCACGTCAATGCGCGTCATGCTATTACCGATCTGTGAATGTGTAATATGTCGATTGTATCCGTCAACAGTTGTGGTTGCAAAAATAATCACCCGACCGGAGCCCATAAACTCAGCAAGTGTGTCTGAAACATCCAAACCTTGCGTATCATCACTCCCACCGATGAGATCATGCAGGTTGTTGATAAACAACACAATATTTTTTGCGCGCGCAATCTCGTCCATCATCTGCAGTAATCGTTCTTGTGCTCCACTCACAGTTGTGCCGGCCAACAATGCAGTCGAAGATAGCTGCACCATTCGTTTTTCAAGGAGCACATCCGGGACATCGTCTTCAATGAGCCGTTCCACAACTCCTTCAATAATACTCATCTTCCCAACACCGTAATCACCTACCAGCAACACTCCGGCCCGACCACTTTCGATCACTCGAAACACATCGTCAATCTCCTTATCACGCCCTACGCATGGCTCCAAGCGGCCAAACACGGCAGCCATGGTTAAGTCCATGCTAAAGTTGTTCAAAAAAGGTGTGGCCACAGCTGTCATGGCACGGTCCAAGCCATATTTGTTCCGGTGAGAGGCCGCGCGTCGAAAGTTAACATACTGACGATGCAACTTTTCTCGAATACGAACCCAGGCAATCACATTTGAAAGCTTCTGCTGGTCGATATTCAAATCATACAACAACTCCTGAAGTTGTTCAGACTGTCGGACAGTTGCAACCACCAGTTCAGTCACGTCAACAAATGGCTGCTTTGCGTCCCGCGCTTCTTCGTATGCATGAAATAAAATTTGCATGACATCAGGAGAAATGGTCGGCATGCGTGAGACATCGGTTTTTTCAAATAACAACGCAATCTTCTCTTGAAATGCTTTTGCCGAAATTCCAAGACGTAAAAAAATTCCGGAAATATTTGGAGAAGCAAGCAGCGCGTAAAAAAGATGTGCGGGAAGAATTTGGCTCTGACGTTGCTTTTCTGCTATGTGAAACGCATGCTCAAGGACTTGTTCGGATTCGCGGGTAAAAGACTGAGAAATATCGCGTCGCTTGCGACGAGACATTTTTCGAGCGCGCTTCCAAAACTCACTTGTGTCACCGGCCATTGTATTGGGTACTTCAAAGGACTCCTTTTGAGAGCGCTCATCTCGCTTGGATTGTTCAATAGTGCGTGTAGAATGTTTACTATGTACCCCAATATATAAAGCAAAACTTGCAACCAATATACCTAACCAAAAAAACAAAAAGGGTCCACGCGACGACCCCCACAGTGTTTGCAACTCACTAACTGAGGAGATGTCTGCCAGATATAGTTTCCAACCACAGAGCCCAAACAATCCAATAGCGAGAAAAAGAGCACCTACCAACTCACATCGACGAAGCAGCCGCCTTCCCCGACGAACGGCAATATGATATTTGTTTAATGGTTGACCAAAATACAACACTGTATCCTGCTTTTCCCACCCCATACTCATACCGTGGCAGGTGGGGCAATGCTTTGCTTTAATATAACCAGTCCCCTTGCATCGTTCGCAGAGAATAACCGGAAGTGGCGCGCGTTTCGCAAATAACATAGGGGCTTACAGGCCAAGTGACTGGAGTAACTTCATACTCAAAAAAATCGGGAAACCTAACCAGACAAAAAAGAGCACAAACACAGCTGCACTCCAAATAAACAGGGCGATGCCACGACCAATGACATTCACCAAGCGCATAAAAAAACTCATAATTCTTCCTTGCCAGTCACGTTGTCCAAACATCGGAACAAAGATGTTTTTCAACCACAAACCAGGCGCCATGGAGATATTTGCCTCACGAATAAGATGCCAGCAACCGATCAAGACCCGTTTGGCGCCGGCAGAATACCACCAAACTGGAAAGTAAAAAATATCGATGAAGAAATCAATCAACAACCGTTGAAAAACCAAAATCCACATATACGGAGATCACTTTCATCCAGTATACCATTATTTCATGATTCGATACATGGCCTCCATTTTCAATAAATTTTTTCCGGGGCAAAGGTCAGTGCCTCTAAGAAAGCCTTCTTTCCTTGTTGTACGAAAATTCTTTCCGCAACATCAGCCGGTGTATATTGTTTTTCTATACGTTCGTACAGCGGAGCCAATAACTTTTCCTCATGCATTGCCCGATCTTTGAGACCTTGTTCAGCAATCTGACATACAGGCAGGAGCAACTTCGTTATTGGGATGTGACCAAGGCTTGCCTGCACTCCTTTTGTATAGGCAGCTGTTCGTAACTCACGCCAAAAACTCCAGGGATATTTTTTGATATATACTTCTGCCGCCGAGAGGTTCTGCATGATACCAAGTGCAAAAGCCGGCAGAGCCAAAAAATCATTTGGCTGCTGCAATGCAACAGGTCGAATCTCCACATAGGCATTGGATAGGTTCTTTTCTAAAAACTTCTCAAATGTTCCGGCAGACGACTGTATCGCTTTGACAAAGTGTTTTGTATCCACCTCTGGCTGAAATGCAAATTTCAAACGATCGTCTCTCCAACATAATGACTGGATAAGTCCAATATCCCTAGCTTCGAGGTGAATAATTCTGGTCCGGGTCCGCTCATACTCCTTCTTCTCGGCAGAAGATGCAAAGTAAGTTTTGGGAACCTCTCTCACTCGAATTGGTTTATTGGATCGCAAAACCTCGATCAGCGGTGCCGGGTCAAGTACCTCAACAATATGATCACCAATGGTGAGTAAATGACCCGGCCTACTCAACAAATCAAGAAAGTACTCTTTCCACGATCGAAATGGCTGTTCAGGTATGCCAGTGGTAACATGGTATCCCTTTTTCAGGTATGGACCCAGCGCATCATAGGCGTGACCGCGCACATCACGATACCGAGTTCGCTTGTTGTCATACATGGACGCATTTGCTCCGAGGGCAAAAAATATACCGGTCAAGGCTGCAAAGGTGTTGTATGCTCGAAGAAGCTCAGGAAGCGTCCCACCAATATTGACCTGTAGGGCGCCGCAAATATAAAACGGCCACATTGGTTTCGCACCTCTCACCAACTTCAGTAGTGTTGAATAGTATCCTTTTGGTGTCAGTGCAGGTGTTCCCTCTTTGGTAAAAGGTGCACAGCCATAGCCAATAATACGATATTTTTCACCGCAATATGAGTTCAAATCTCGAATCAACGCACGTACTTCTCGTTTTAATATACCAAGGTCAGGGTATGGTGGCCAGGCAACCTCAAGTAAAATCGCCGACCCGTCGTTATCCATGATAAGCGGCCCATATTTTGTCTGTCTTTTGACACCAAGCAGTTCGTTATTATATGGATCCCGTTTTTCTTTCCACCCTTTCTGAATAAAGTAATTCCAAACACCCAGAATATCCTTGCGTGTTGTGGCAGAACCGTCTCTTCTCAAAAAAATAAACTCTGCTTCAAGTCCAAGTTTGTGCATATACGTATGTTATGCCATGCCACGAAGTTTTTTAATCCGTTCCTCAATTGGTGGGTGTGTTGAAAAAAGTCCTTTGAAAGATCGCCCCTTAAACGGATTGGATATAAACAAGTGTGCAGTCGCTGCATTTGCGGTTTTCAGAGTCTCAGATGACTGAGAGATCTTTTCCAACGCCCGAGCCAATCCTTCCGGATACCGAGTCAACAGTGAACCGGATGCGTCAGCCAGGTACTCTCGTTTTCGTGACACCGCAAGTTTGATCAGTTCAGCGATAAGCGGTGACAAAATTAACAATGCAATTCCGATCAAGGCCAACGCTCCGCCACCGTTATTGCGACTCTCGCGTCGCCCGCCACCCAGCCAATGCATACGGAAAAACATATCAGCCAAAAGCGATATGGCGCCAACAAGTACAACCACAATGGTCATGACACGAATATCGTAATTTTTGACATGTGAGAGTTCATGGGCGATCACTCCTTCCAGCTCTTCGTTCTCCAGAGCTTGCACAATCCCTGTGGTTACAGCAATCGAAGCGTGTTCCGGGTCACGACCAGTGGCAAAGGCGTTTAATGCCGGGGAATCAATCACATGCACTTTTGGCATCGGCATGCCTGCAGTAATGCACAAGTTCTCTACCATTCGATAGACGTATGGATTACCTTCCTTGGAAATCTCATGCGCACCTGTAGACCGCAAGGCGATTTTGTCTGAGTGGTAGTATGACAACCAGGACATGAAGAGTGAAACGACCAAGGCAATGACGATGGTTTCATATCCATACCCAAGGTATTGATTCATGAACACGCCGATACCAATGACAAATCCGAAAAACAAGGCAATGAGAATCCGTGTTTTTCGAATATTTGAGTCAACTTGCGAGTACATACCTTATAACTGCACCTTCACGTTCTCACGTTCACTGGCGTCTGCGATCTCAAAAAACTCATACTCCTTAAAATGCAGCATGCCTGCAAAGACATTATTTGGGAAGGTCTGAATCTTCGTGTTAAAGTCACGCACCATCCCATTGTAAAAGCGACGTGATGCTTGAATTTTGTTTTCCGTGTCTGACAGTTCATCCATAAGTTGGGCAACATTTTGATTCGCCTTCAAATCCGGATAGGCTTCAACTTGAATGCGCAAATTACCTAACAACTGTCCCAAAGTACCTTCTGTAGCTGCCAACTGTTTGGTGTCTCCTGCCTTCTGTGCCTCCATCGCCTGTGAACGTGCCTTTGTAATGTTTTCCAACAGTTGACGCTCATGTGTCATGTACCCCTTCACGCTTTCCACCAAATTTGGAATCAAATCGTGACGACGCTTGAGCTGAACGTCAATATCGCTCCAAGACTCCTTCACACGATTGTTTGCCCGAATAAGGCCGTTGTAGAGGGAAATCAACCACAACGCGAACAAACCTACTACTGCCAAAATGATCCAAGCAACTATACCCATAGAATAAAATTAGTGACTATTTCTTCTTGTCTTCTTCCCCTTCCTGTGACATACTATCACAACTTAGGAAGTGAGTATATTATAGAAATTCCGCTTATTTTCGTCAATTATGGTCACTGCGTTGCTGTTTATCCTTGTTTTGAGTGTTTTGGTGGTTGTGCACGAGTTTGGACACTTTATTACTGCCAGAAAAAGTGGGATGCGGGTCTATGAATTTGGTCTTGGTTTCCCTCCCCGCGCCTGTGGTATCTATAAAGATCCAAAAACAAAAAAATGGGTTTTTGTGCGTGTCAGCAAAAAAAATCGTGATAAAAAAACTCAGTCCAACTTAGCGAATATTGTTGGAGGCGAAGAAAAAGAAGAAGAATATCCGGCAACGCTCTACTCTTTAAACTGGCTTCCGATTGGTGGCTTTGTCAAAATCAAAGGTGAAAACGGTGAGGCAACAAATGAATCGGACAGCTTTGGCTTTCAAAAAACTTGGAAAAAATCCATTGTACTGGTCGCAGGCGTGACCATGAACTTTTTGTTGGCAGCCGTACTTCTGGGATTTGGTTTCCTTATTGGACTTCCGGCTGAAATCAGTGACCGTATTGGAAAAGACGCGATTATCGTCGAGCCGGCACGTGTGTTGGTCCAACAACTTGAAAATGACTCGCCGGCGCAACAAGCAGGCATTCAGTTTGGCGATGTGATCGTTTCGATAAATAATGTGGCGATCACCAGCACTGAACAGATGATCTCTTATGTGCGCGAACATAACACAGAACAGCTTGCTGTGGTCATTGAACGCGAAAAACAGCAGCAAACACTTTCCTTGACTCCAACGGTTGTCAAAGAAGGCGAACCCGCACGACTCGGGATTGTGTTGGCAGAGGCGGGTGTGGTTCGTTACCCCTGGTATACAGCATTCTTCCGCGGTTTTTATGCAGCCGGAATTTCACTCGTAAATATCTTTATCTCCTTCTACTTTTTAATCAAAGGCTTAATTGTAGGCCAAGGACTGGCCTTTGATGTGGCTGGCCCGGTCGGAATTGCCTCTATTGTCGGTCAAAGTGCAGCCCTCGGAATCCATTATTTTATAAATGTAGCGGCCATGATATCATTGAGCTTAGCGGCTGTGAATATACTTCCTATCCCTGCGTTGGACGGAGGTCGATTGTTATTTATCATCATTGAAAAGATATTCCGAAGACCAGTACCGCTCAAATATGAGCAGGCTGCACATACCATTGGTTTTGTCTTACTACTCATTCTCATAGTGGTAGTCACGTTCAGAGATATTGTTCATCTATTCTGAAATTTTGCCGAGATATGCAAGAGATGATCGAAAGGATCAAACAACAATTTGAAGAAGCAATGAAGAATGTCACAACACCTTTAGAGTTGGAAGAAATTGACCATCGTTTTTTTTCGCGCAAGTCCGGCTTGTTGACCGATCTCATGAAGTCATTAAAAGACATGGGCGATACAGAACGACGTGAGGCTGGTCAAAAGGCAAACGCATTAAAAGAAGGACTCACTCGCCTATTCTTGGCAAAAAAACATACGTTGACTTCTGCCGGCAGCTCGACGCACTTGGTCGTAGAAAATATTGATGTCACGCAACCTGCACTTTCACCCAAACCAATGGGGCACCTCCACCCCATGACCCGGGCACGCTGGGAGTTAGAGGATGTCGCCTTATCCATGGGCTTCCTTGTGGAAGATGGGCCGGAACTGGAGAGCGACTACTTTGTCTTTGAGGCTTTGAACATCCCTCCACACCATCCTGCTCGTGATGCGCAAGACACATTTTATATCAAAGATCACCCGACCTGGGCCATGCGTTCTCATGTCTCCAACATGCAGGTACGCCTGATGCGCAAGTACAACCAGGAAGGAACCAAAGCGGTCCGAGCCGTGTATCCTGGAAAGTGTTTCCGAAACGAGGCAACAGACGCCAAACATGAGCACACCTTTTACCAATTTGAGTCACTCATGGTGGATCGAGATATTAATATTGGACATTTGGTGGGCGTGATTCAATCACTGTTGCAAGGGTTGTATAAACGAGATGTGGAAGTTCGTCTACGTCCAAGCTACTTTCCATTTGTTGAACCCGGATTTGAGCTGGACATGAAGTACATCGACAAACATGGCAAGGAGCAATGGATGGAGATGCTTGGCTGCGGTCTTATGCATCCTCATGTTGTGGCAGCAGCTGGATACGACCCCA
>MFQB01000037.1:20470-23094 GCA_001784275.1 Candidatus Magasanikbacteria bacterium RIFCSPHIGHO2_02_FULL_47_14 | reverse complement strand
GGCGGGGGTTTGCCTTTGGTATGGGTCTCGACCGCCTCGTGCTTCTCAAACATGGCATTGAAGATATCCGACACTTCCACTCTGGAGATCTTCGTTTCTTGAATCAGTTCTAAGATTGCTTGACCGTATGAAACTTTCTTATCAATGGCTTAGTGAGTTTGTGACATTCCCGAAGGGAATTTCTTCAGACCAGCTCAAACGTGACCTCACCATGCACACCGTTGAGGTGGAAGACATTGAAACGCAAGGTGCGCTTCTTGATCAGGTGGTTGTGGGAAAAATTATTGAAATCAAAGCTCATCCCAACGCAGACAAACTCCGCATCTGCATGGTGGACGATGGGCAGAGTGTTTTTCAAGTGGTGTGCGGCGGAAGCAACTTATACGAAGGCATGCTGGTAGCGTTTGGAAAGATCGGTGCAAAGGTTCAGTGGCATGGCCAGGGCGATCTCGTTGAGTTGCAAAAAGCCGCGATTCGAGGCCAGGAGTCATTTGGGATGATCTGTGCCGCTGACGAAATTGAACTTGGACAGGTATTCCCTAAAAAAGACGAAAAAGAAGTTCTTGATCTGACTGAGTTATTGCGAGACACAAAAAAGGCAGTGGGCATGCCACTGGCCAAAGCATTGGGACTCAACGACCGCATTTTGGATATTGAAAATAAGACCATGACTCATCGCCCGGATCTGTGGGGGCATTACGGCATGGCGCGCGAGATAGCCGCAGTGTATAAAACCAAACTGAAACCATTTACAACTCCGCCAATTTCTAAGGTAAAAGGGAAACCGGCTACTCTCAATGTTTCGATTGCCAACAAAGATCTCTGCCCACGGTACATGGCAGTGACAGTGGACGGTGTGCACGTTGAAGCTTCACCTGCGTGGTTACAACAAAAATTGCGTGCAGTTGGTCTTCGCCCTATTAATAACATTGTCGACATTACCAACTACGTCATGTACGAGGTTGGCCAACCCATGCATGCCTTTGATGCTGACAAGGTCCAATCTCGCAGTATACAGGTGCGTCTTGCAAAAAAAGGAGAGAATATTGACGGACTGGATGGAAAAAAACATATCTTGCAACCCGAGATGCTGGTGATTGCGGACAAAGAAAAACCATTGGCAGTAGCCGGTGTCGTTGGCGGTACAAGCAGTCATATTACATCTGAAACAAAAACCATTATTTTTGAGGCTGCGAACTTTAACGCCATTTCTGTACGCAAAACTGCAGCGGCGCTTGGCATTCGCACCGACTCTTCCAGCAGATTTGAGAAAAGTTTAGACCCAACCAATACAGAAACCGCGCTGCGTCGTGCCGTAGAGCTAACTCGCGAGGTTTGCCCCACCGCATCAGTAGTAAGTAATGTAGTAGATGCAAACTCTACGAAAAAAACGCAGCTCTCAATTGAACTTCCCATTGCCTTTGCACATGAAAAAATTGGTGTGCATATCCCTGAAAAAGAAATGGCAGATATTCTCACCCGCTTGGGATTTGGAGTAAAACAAAAAAAGGGATCACTGATAGTGCAGATACCAAGTTGGCGCGCAACCAAAGACATTTCCATACCGGAGGATATCGTAGAAGAAATTGCACGCATGTACGGGTACGAAAAAGTTCCGGTGCGGCTTCCTTCATCTTCGATTACTCCCCCACCAGAAAACCCTCTGCGCGCACTGGAACGAACCGTGAAAACCGTCATGGCGTATGAGGTAGCATACACAGAGGTGTACAACTACTCATTTGAGTCCCCTGCCTGGTTGGAAAAACTTGGTGTTGAAACCAGCCACTCCTTGGAGCTGGAAAATCCCATTGCAAAAGATCGTCCACTGGTACGGAGAAACTTAATTCCAAATTTGCTGCAAAATATTGAACACAATGCACACCGATTTGATACGGTACGACTCTTTGAGCTGGGCCAAACATACATATCGGAAGAGGTCGGCGAGTTAGAAAGACCGGACAGTAGGCACCGCCTTCCCAAACAAGACGTATATTTAGGCGTGGTCTTTACACAAAAAGACACAGATCAACCATTTTTTGAACTATCACATGTTTTGGAAGTCTTATTTGCCCGTTTGCAACTCTCGTATACTTTAGATAAAGAAAACTCCGGGGACGCGTCCTTTATACACCCGGGTCGATATGCAAAGGTGTTGGTGGACAAGCAAGAGGTCGGTAGAATTGCAGAACTTCACCCTGAAATACAAAAAACCATTGGGGTTCCCAATCGAGTAGCTATACTCCAAATAAACCTGCATCAGTTACTTTCATATCTGAAACAGGGCACATCCCACTACAGACCACTGTCGCTTTACCCGGTCGTGGAACGAGACGTAGCTTTTATTGTGGATCGATCTGCACAACATGCTCAGTTGACGCAACTCATGCAATCAGTTGATCCGTTGGTCGTCTCTGTCGACTTATTTGACGTCTTTGAAGGAGAGCGAATTGGTACGGGCAAAAAGAGCGTGGCGTATCACATTACCTATCAATCACAAGAAAGAACTTTGACAACCGAAGAAGTGGATAGTGTACACCAGCGTCTCGTTACTGCCTTGAAAAAAGATACAGGTGCTGAGGTTAGAGACCGCTAACTTCCTCTCCGGTTGATGAAAAAGCCCTTGA
>MFQB01000037.1:20200-20342 GCA_001784275.1 Candidatus Magasanikbacteria bacterium RIFCSPHIGHO2_02_FULL_47_14 | reverse complement strand
CTTCGGTTCGCACACCATCGTGACGGCGACGGCCCCGGCCAAGGCGGTCGGGAACGGCCTGCCGGACGAGATCCGGCAGATCAGGGGCGTCATCGACGTCCAGTAACCACCGCCGCGACGCACACCCACCACCACCTCCCCG
>MFQB01000037.1:643-20088 GCA_001784275.1 Candidatus Magasanikbacteria bacterium RIFCSPHIGHO2_02_FULL_47_14 | reverse complement strand
TTGTATGCTTACTCAAGATGCACACTGTTCTCCCACTCCTGTACTTTTTCTTTCAACGTCGGATACTGTTCAAAGTCTATGCCCCGCGCAACCTCACGTGCTAACTTTATCAACTCAACATCTCTCATAGTTGCTAATCGAAGCTGCATCATGCCGCTCTGCGCTGTGCCATACACGTCGCCCGGTCCCCGGGTCTGCAAGTCGTATTCTGCCAAAACAAATCCGTCCGTAGTTTTTTCAAAAAACGACAGCCGCTTCTGAACCTCCTGCGAATGTATATCAGTGAACAAAAAACAATACGACTGGTGTTCAGCGCGACCAACTCGTCCTCGAAATTGATGCAGCTGTGCCAATCCAAACCGTTCAGCACCTTCGATCATCATGACCGAGGCATTTGGAATGTTCACACCCACTTCCACCACAGATGTAGACACGAGTACGTCCACTTTACCTTCTACAAATCGCAACATCACTTCGTCTTTTTCTTTCGGCTTCATCTTTCCGTGCAGATATTCCACACGCAAGTCAGAAAATATCTGTGTCGATAACTTTTTAAACTCTGCCATGACAGATTTTTTCTCATCAGTTGACTCAATAAGCGGACAGATGACAAACACCTGTCTCCCCTGTTGTACCTGCACACGAATAAACTCATAGGCTTTTTGCCTGTGATGCGGCGCCACGAGTCGAGTCTTAATTTCTTTTCGTCCTTCAGGTTTTTGTCGAATAAAGGAGACATCCAAATCGCCGTACAACGTCAGTGCAAAAGACCGTGGAATCGGTGTTGCTGTCATGCTTAAAAAATGTGGTGTCGCCTCAAGGTTGCCACTTTTTTCTTTCAAAACTTTTCTTTGATCTACGCCAAATCGGTGTTGTTCGTCAACGACCACCAATCCCAAGTTGTGGAACTGAACATCTCGTGTCAACAAGGCATGTGTGCCAATAATCACCTCAATATTGCCAGCAGCAATATGTTGTTTCACCTCTTCTTCAACTCCTTTTTTCGTTTTTTCTCTAAGTTCCACCTGCTCACACTTCACTTCAGAACTGGTGAGCAAGGCCAAACGCTGTTCAGGAAGAAGTTGCTTTAAAGACTGCAGATGTTGTTTTGCCAAAATCTCTGTTGGCGCCATAATAGCCGCTTGTGTCCCATTTAACACCGCGTTGTACATAATCAAAGCAGCGACAACCGTCTTTCCAGACCCCACGTCTCCTTCCAAGAGACGATTCATGGGTTCTGGTTTTTGCATATCCTGCAGCATCTCCCATGCCGCAACTTTTTGATCTTTGGTTAAGACAAACGGCAACCCGGCCACAAATTTTTTAATCTCTGTCTCCTGAAAATTCAACGCTGGCGCCTTTGAGCGTTTCAACGACTGCCTAATCATCTCTGCACGAAGTTGCAGGACAAACAACTCATCAAACTTCAAACGACGTTCCGCATGCTTGATCTCATCCAAATTCTCAGGAAAATGAATGGTACGAATCGCTTCAGCCAAAGGCATAAGATCTATCCGTTCACGCAACTCTTCCGGAAGCCAATCCTCAACTTCATTCGCAAGCTCAATAATCTGTGACATTAAAAATCGAAGTTGTTTTTGTGTGACTCCTGCTGTGAGCGGATACATTGGAACAATTCTTGCGGTATGGGTTCCGGTAGATCCCCGTTCATACACAGGACTCACCATTTGCATACCAAGCATATCTGATGACACCCGCCCCGAGAGATACACCTCGTCACCTACATGCAAATTCTTTGTCAAAAACGGTTGTCCAAACCATACCACCCGCAACTGCCCTGTGCCGTCACTGACCAATGCTTCAGTAATAATTTTTCTCTTGCGGGGACTCCGTTTGTTTCCGATCAACTCTACTTTCCCGTGTGTAGTCACCTCGGCCCCTTCCTGCAGTTGAGAAATCGAGACGAGATGACTAAAGTCCTCGTATCGAAATGGAAAGTGAAACAACAGGTCTCGAATTGTTTTAATACCCAAAATACTCAGACGATTTGCCACAGTCTTTCCCACACGATTCAGATGGACAACCGAGGTGTACAGATACATACCTGGGATATTGTAACACAGGATGGTGGGTGTGTTATATAATCTCAAAAACAACGTCATAGACGCTGTTTTTTTGAAAAACTTTATTCGTTGTGCACTCGGCAAGAATCGAACTTGCATTATCAGCTCCGCAAGCTGATGTCCTATCCATTGAACGACGAGTGCCTGTAAGTGGTCCGCAGTATACCCAAAAATAAAAAGACTGTCAATCCAGCCTTTCCGTCTTTTTCCTTTAGTGAAGACGCCAGTTTCTCGCAATCTGGTCTGATACCGGCTCCTGTTCTTTTTCTACATCTTCAGATAAAAACTCAAGTAAGCTGGTCCGGACATCGAGAGGATTCACGTCCAACAACGGAATTGGCAAGAGCGGTCGAAATGCGCTCTTCGTCTCAAAGTACAAGGTTTTTACCTGTGGTGGCTGATAAATAATGTAAAAAGAACTTAACTCTGAGTAGGAGTAAAACCGATTTCCTACAATCACCCCCAGGTCAGTAATCCGAAATACCAACTGAAGCGGCGCTTGTTTTGTCTGTAAAAATAAAATAATTGCAAACAACATGATAACCAACGCAAACAAAAAATTGCCTTTCAGCAAGCTGAAAACCACCAAAAACGTGCCAAGTATAAACATAATAATATACCAGGCGGTGCCTCGCCGATGTTGTTCATATTCTTGAATGGTCCACTCGTGAAGTGTTTGACCGATGAGCGAACTGTCGTTTATTTGCTCGGACATAGATTTTTATACAGTATATCACACCAGCGTGCATTGCCAAAGAGGCATTATTCGCTTATACTTAACCCTACTTGCTATGAGAGAAGAATCGATGAATTTCATTCAGTCGCCCCCTCCTTCTTCTTTTCCTTCTGAACCACCTGAACGCAGACGACGACCGATCCTCAAACTGGTCATTTTCCTGGTGTTGTTGCTTGGTGTTGGCGGGTGTATCACACGCGGAATTTTTGGCGAACAAGCGCCGGAGGATCCTGCGGCATATGATCCGCTGACGCTTGAACCAAAAAAACCAGAAGGGTTGTTAGGGAAGATCAAACATCTTGTTTTTCAAAAACAAGTGGCCCTCGAAGGAGGTCACGACGACCGAACCAATATTTTGGTACTTGGCCAAGGTGGACCCGGACACGATGGGCCATTTTTGACTGATACCATCATTATTGCAAGTATCAAGCCCTCGACCGGGCAGATTGGATTTATCTCGATTCCGCGCGACCTGGCTGTTAATATTCCCGGCCAAGGTGTACGAAAGATCAATCACGCAAATGCGTTCGGTGAAGCGCAAAAAAATAACCTCGGTCCTGCCTTGGCAGCGAGTGTCATACACGACACATTTAACATTGACATACACTACTACATTCGAGTCGATTTCAAGGCATTTGAAGAAATTATTGATGACGTCGGCGGGCTCACAGTGAACGTAGATACTGCTTTTGTCGACACTGAATACCCTGCTCCAAACTTTGAGTATCAGGTTGTCTCATTCGCCAAAGGACCACAAACAATGGACGGCGACATGACACTCAAGTTCGTTCGTTCCAGACATGGAAACAATGGAGAAGGATCGGACTTTGCCCGGTCGAAGCGACAGCAAAAGGTGCTCTTGGCTCTCAAGGAAAAAGTTATTTCTTTTCAAACCCTGACAAATCCTGTTCGAATCAATAATATCTTCAACTCGTTGGAAAAACACATCACTACTGACATGCAGTTCTCTGATATGATTGCGTTATTGAAAACAGCAAAAAATCTCAACACAGAAAATATCCTTACCTTAACTCTTGACGACAGCGAAGAAGGATTTTTAAAACCAACGCAAGGAAGTGATGGGGCTTTTTTGCTTGTACCAAAAACAGATAACTTTACAGAGATTAATAACCGAATTGAGCACATCTTTGACCAGCCAACAGATGTTATCAAGGACGATACGCCAAAACAGGCCGGGCCTGAACTTAACTATTCAAGTACGAAGATTGATATTCAAAATGGTACATGGAACGCCGGTCTGGCAGCCCGCGTTGGAAAACGACTGGGTGACAAAAACTTCAAGATTGCCACCATTGGAAACACCACCGAACGACCCATTGCCATCAGCGGCATTTTCGTGTTTAATGCCCAGGCAAGTTCTGATGTTGTGGACGCATTAAAGGCAGAACTCAATATCCCTATTAAACAACTTCCACCAAAAGACCAGATCGGGACAAGCACTGCAGACGTCCTTGTCGTTTTAGGAGAAGATTTTACTGAATAATATGCACCCGAAAGTACGACAAACAACACAGATCCTCCCAACCGTTGCCCTCATAGGTCGAGTGAATGTTGGAAAATCAACGCTATTCAACAGACTCATAGAAGAACACAAGGCTCTTGTCTCTGACACACCAGGCACAACCCGCACCAGCAATGAAGGAATTGTGCTGTGGAGAGGAAAACAATTTAAACTTGTGGATACCGGCGGTTTGCGTTTTGAAGATGATGTACCGTTGGAAAAAGATATCATCGCACAGTCAGAACGTGCCATGAAGCTGGCCGATATTGTTGTCTTTGTGACTGATGGTCAGGCAGGGGTTCTACCCCAAGAAAAAGAGCTCGCCAAAAGACTGCGCCGCATTGAGGTAAAGCCTGTATTACTCGTCGCAAATAAAGTTGACACCACGAAAATTGAGAAGCAACTCACTGAACCGGAGTGGTATAAGCTCGGTTTGGGAGAACCGATTCCTGTCTCTGCATCAAATAGTCGCAACGTCGGTGACTTTTTGGACCAGCTCTATTATCTGCTTGAAGAAGGTGAACGAAAACCACAACCAGTACCTGAAGAAACAGAGACGATTCGTATTAGTGTTATCGGCAAACCAAATGTGGGCAAATCTTCTCTCTTCAATAAGTTGATTGGTGAAGAAAAGGTCATTGTGAGTGACATGCCGCATACCACCCGCGAACCGCATGACACTCTGGTGGAATACACAGCAGGAGCCGGTGAAAACGAACATACCTACACCATCAACTTTATTGATACCGCCGGTTTGCGCAGAAAATCAAAGGTCAGTGGTACTTTGGAGCGACAAGGAATCCAGAAGACGATTGAGATACTGGAACAGTCAGACCTTGTTTTATTTGTGCTCGATGGCGCTGAATCGATCTCATCACAAGACAGACAGCTCGGAGGCTTGCTTGAACGCAGGTCAAAAAGTGTGATTATTCTTTTAAATAAATGGGATCTTGCCGAAGACCAGAGCCAAACAAAACGTACTGAGAGCGTCCAACAGATCTACTCCCACTTCCCTCACCTCGACTTCGCTCCTGTTGTCTTCGTCAGTGGAAAAACAGGCTATCGCGTTCATGACATCTTCCCAATGATTGTTCGACTCTGGCATGCACGACATACCAGTATTCCAAATAAGGCACTCGAGGTCTTCCTCAAACACGTGATGGCCACTCATGCGCCTGCCCGTGGCAAAGGTACGCGGCACCCCAAACTCCTGGGCCTGCATCAAATCAACGTTGCTCCTCCTATATTTGAGTTGTTTATCCAGTATCGCACATCTCTTCACACCTCCTACGCTCGGTTTCTGGAAAACAAACTACGCGAACAGTTCGACTTTACCGGCACACCAATCGTGATCAAATTAAGAAAGATGAAAAAATAACAGCTATGAAGCTGGTTATCGGGCTTGGGAATCCAGGAAAGTCCTACACTAAAACGCGCCACAATGTTGGTTTCCGCGTTCTTGATGCTTTTCATAAACAACATCTTGCAAGTGGAGTATCTCAGTGGCAGCTCTCAAAAAAATTTAATGCTGAAGTGGCAGAAGAGACCTCGGATGGAGAAAAAATTCTCCTGGTAAAACCGATGACGTTTATGAACCGTTCCGGTGAAACTGTTGGGCTGTTGATGCAATACTACAAGTTGTCGCTTGATGACATTATCGTGATTCACGACGACAAAGACCTGGAGTTGGGCACAATAAAAGTTCAGCGAAACCGCGGAGATGCAGGACATAATGGCACTAAATCAATTGTTGAACATGTCGGCTCCCGGGATTTTACTCGTGTGCGTTGTGGGGTACTTACCGACGCCGGTAAAAAAGAAGACACTTCAGATTTTGTATTGGGGAAATTTGGTTTATTGGAAAGAAAGAAGGTGGAACAACTGCTTCAACAGGCGGTTGAGGAAGTAGAAAAGTGGCTCCACAGTTTTCAAAGATAACATTTATTTACATAACAAGGAGGGGTATGGACAAGACAGTTTTGTTGGCGCATTTTTTGGGTGTCAACTGGAATAAATACCGGCAGTTATTGTCGGTTTTTTCGTCTCTGGACGAGGCATGGGAAGCCAACCCTGCTTCTTTTAGACACACCGGGTGGAAGCCAAAGGCGATTGAAGAATTTTTTAATTGGAAGAAAACACTCGACGAAGAGCAACTTCAGTCGGTTTTGGATCAAAACGACATCTGGACCATCCCGGTTGACGACCCTGCATATCCCGAGATTCTCAAACAGGTTTATGATCCGGCCCTTTGTTTGTTTGGCAGAGGCAACTTGCCTCCTGGCCCTGCGGTTGCTGTAGTTGGATCCAGGAAGTGCACCACATACGGCCGTCTTATAGCAGAACAACTGGTAAGTGAACTGGCAGGAGCTGGCGTGGTCATTGTGAGTGGACTGGCATTTGGTATAGACAGTATTGCACATACCACCACTCTGACAGCAAAAGGAAAAACCATCGCGGTGCTCGGTGGTGGGATCGATGACGGTACACTACATCCTCACGCTCACACACATCTGGCTCATGAGATCATATCGTCAGGCGGAGCGGTCATATCTGAGTATCCACCCCACACGCAACCGAATACGTTTACCTTTCCACTACGAAACCGCATTATTGCGGGTTTATCGAGTGTTACACTCGTGGTTGAGGCCGGTGAACACTCGGGCGCATTGATTACTGCGTCGTATGCGCTGGATAATAATCGTGATGTGTTTGCTGTTCCCCATCCCATCACCTCTTTTACCGGGAAAGGTGCAAATCTATTGCTAAAATCTGGCGCGCATATTGCGCTATCTGCTGATGATATCCTTATAGCTCTTGGCCTTCCGACAACATGCACATCAACAAACAGAGAACTCAAACTTTCCAAACAGGAAAAACAACTTCTCGAGATTATCAAACAAGAGCCCCGCACCATCGATGAAATAGTGCGGGTATCCGGGTTACAGAGCAGTCAGGTTGGAAGTATTCTTTCTTATATGGAAGTCAGTGGACTGGTATTAAACAAAGGCGGAACCCTGTGGCCTGCACATTGACCTCAAATAACTCCCGTGATATTCTCCAAGGAAATAATATCTTTCTATGGTGTAAATACACTTCTATTGTTTGGATCCCCTTTAACCCTTTAAAATTCTTATGAAAAAAATCTTTTCTGAAAAATTTTTCTTTTTCGTACTCCTCATTACTGTTGGCTTCCTGGCCATGCAAGTGCCATTTAGCAAGTTGCTTGGCGCAGAAAATATTCGATTCAGTCTCTTTGACTTTTACGGACCGATTGCCGGCGCATTTGTAGGCTCAATAAGTGGTGTAGTGAGTGTACTTATCATGCAACTTGTGAATTGGGGCATTCATGGATTCACTTTGGACATGGGTACTGCCATCCGCTTGTTTCCTGTGCTGTTCTCGGTATTATACTTTGCAAGACGTTCAAAGTTATCTTTGCTCGTACCAGCAGTCTGCATGATTGCATTTTGGGCGCACCCAGAGGGGCGCGCGGCCTGGTACTATGCACTCTATTGGACTATTCCCTTTCTTGCATATCCGTTCTACAACAAATTTCTGTTTGCCAGAGCACTTGGGGCCACATTTACACAACATGCAGTTGGTGGTGCGTTGTGGATATGGGCACTCAACATGAAGGCAAGCCTCTGGATTGGGCTTATTCCGATTGTATGGAAAGAACGCATGCTTATGGCATTGGGGATTTCTCTTACCTATATTGTCTGCAACTACCTTCTTGGTCTCATCACTACAAAGACAAAGTTCAAACTTTCTTTTCTTCCACTTCACCCAAAATATCGCGTCTAATGGTTGCCTGCATATATGTCTTTTACAGAGGCATACAACTATCTGCTCTCACTTTCGAATCTGCCGCGACGAGAGTACATGACCGATCCACGACATTGCGGCATCTATCTCAAACGAGTGCGGTTCTTTCTTGATCTGATTGGAAATCCGGAAAAAAAGATCCCGCACTACATTCATATTGCCGGTACGAGTGGCAAAGGATCTACAACCGCCTTCATCCACAACATTCTTCAGACGGCAGGAAAACACGTTGGCTCCACATACTCTCCTCATCCGACAATCATTACCGAACGCTGGAAGATGGGCCGACGGTACATGACCAAAGCAGAGTTCATAGCAATTGTCGCATTCCTTAAATCAAAGTTAGATCAGTACATCCGCACCTCGCCATACGATAAGTTATCTTTTTTTGAGTTAACCGAGATTATTGGTTTTATCTGGTTTGCACAAAAAAAAGCACAGTGGGTGGTGTTGGAAACGGCGTGTGGCGGTCGATACGACGCGACAAACATTATTCCCCATAAAGATGTGGCGGTCATTACAACGATTGGTCTCGATCACACAGAGCTGTTGGGAGATACTAAAGAAAAAATTGCTTATGAAAAAGCCGGCATTATTAAAAAAGGATGCCGTGTCTTTACCATGGAAAAAAATAAAAAAGTATTGACTGTCATTGAGAGGGAGGCTCGTAAGCGGCACGCTGACCTGGTCTTGTCTGCACGTGGCATACAAAATATTGTCCAAAAAAATAATACGGTCTCATTTCTCTATAACGGAAACACGTATTTTTTGCCAACCGTTGGTGCACACCAGGCGTATAATGCTGCATTGTGTGTTGATGTGGCGACGTATATTGGTATTTCTGTTCCACACATCCAACGCGGCCTCTCCGCAACGCAGCAGCCCTTACGGATGGAAGTTGTAAAACAAAAACCCCTAATAATTTTAGATGGCGCCCACAACCAGGATAAGATGCGTACCACTGTCCGTGCAGCACAGCAACTGATGCAAAACAAAAAGAAACTTCATCTTATCATTGGTTTCTCCGGGGATAAACAGGTACGATCAATGGTTCACCAACTTGTCTCTTTGAAACCAGCGACCATCACATGCACTCGCCAGACAGCCAATGTCTTCCGCAAAGTCGCTTCGCCGGATGTCCTCGCACGTCAGTGTAAAAAACTGTTACCTCGGGCAACGGTTGAGTGTTTTTTAGATCCTGAAGATGCTTGGACATTTGCACAAACGAAACTCAAAAAAGAAGACGTACTCATCGTCACCGGGTCAATTTTCCTGAGTGGCCAATATCGTCATCAGGTTGACAGATGAGATAATCTTCTCTATGCTGTGTGGTATATGAAAAAATTGGTTATTGTTGAGTCACCCACCAAAGCAAAAACCATCTCAAAATTTTTAGGAAAGGGATTCACTGTTGAATCCTCTTTTGGTCATGTCCGGGACCTCCCAAAAAGCAAAATGGGTGTTGATACCGAAGGCGGCACATTTGAGCCGCACTACGTTATTCCCGCCGATAAAAAGGACAAGATAAAAAAACTGAAAGATCTTGCAAAAAAAAGTGACGGCGTGATTTTCGCAACGGATGAGGACCGTGAAGGAGAAGCCATCTCCTGGCACCTGGCACAAATTTTGGACGTTGAGCCAGAAAAAGCAGAGCGCATTGTCTTTCACGAAATCACCAAGCATGCCATTGACGAGGCTCTCAAAACACCAAGACATATCGATCAAAAACTCGTCGACGCACAACAAGCACGACGTGTGCTCGACAGATTGGTCGGCTATGAGCTCTCCCCGCTCCTCTGGAAAAAAGTCGCACGTGGGCTGTCTGCCGGACGTGTTCAGTCAGTTGCAGTTCGGCTCACTGTTGAACGAGAACGAGAAATTCAAGGATTTGTTGCGCAGGAGTATTGGACGGTTGCCGGCACCTTTTCGTCTCCAGATTCGCAGGAGGAAAAAATTCAGGCGTTGTTGCACAGTAAAAATGGAAAAAAACTGGACAAGTTCGATATCAACTCGAAAGAGAAAGCTGGCGAGGTGCTCGCCCACTTAGGTCAAGCCTCATACATCATCACCAGCCTGGAAAAGAAAGAAACCAAACGCACTCCCCCTCCTCCGTTTACAACCTCTACCTTACAGCAACAGGCAAGCCATAAGTTAGGTTTTTCTGCAAAGCAGACTATGCGTCTTGCCCAACAGCTCTATGAAGGTATCGACATTGGCACCGAGGGTTCAGCCGGTTTAATCACATACATGCGTACCGACTCGGTGAATCTTTCGGATAAATTTATTGAAGAAGCACATGGATTTATTCGCACTCAATATGGTGATGGATACGTTAGTGATGCTCCTCGGCGCTATCATACAAAAAGCAAACTGGCGCAAGAGGCACATGAAGCGATCCGCCCCACTGATCCATCACGCCGCCCGGAGTCGATACGACAGTATCTCGACCCTCGCCAATATAAGCTCTATGACTTAGTTTGGCGTCGAGCTGTCGCGACACAGATGACAGAGGCCAGACTCAATAAAGCAACCCTGGACATTGAGTCAGACAAAAAAGAGGGCACGACATACACATTTCGCGCTACTGGTCAGACCATGATTTTTGACGGGTGGATGAAGCTTTATCCGGGTATTACCAAGGAAGAGATGCTCCCTGAACTTCGAGAAGGTGAAAAAATGATATGTCATGATCTGAAGCCTGAACAACATTTTACTGAACCGCCTGCTCGATACTCTGACGCAACATTGGTAAAGGCACTTGAAGAACATAGTATCGGCCGCCCATCGACGTATGCTCCGACAATTGCAACCATTGAAGAGCGCCATTACGTGGAACGCGATGAACAGAAACGCCTGAAACCGACTGACGTTGCTTTTGTGGTAAACGATCTGCTGGTGCATCACTTTCCCAATATTGTGGACTATCAGTTTACCGCCCAAATGGAAGAAAGTTTGGATCAGATTGCACATGGAGAGCAAGCGTGGCAACCTCTTATCTCATTATTTTATAAGCCATTTCACGAAACAATCGTCGAAAAAAGTACAGAACTCTCGAAAAAAGAAATTACTGAAGAGGCAACCGATGAGATATGCCCAAATTGTGCAAGCGCCATGGTGATTAAAATAGGACGCTATGGCAAGTTCATTGCCTGTTCCAACTATCCAACGTGCAAAACAACAAAACCAACACCTGAAGAAGCCGGTCAAGAACCGCAGACAACGGACGAGGTATGTGAACTCTGCGGCAAACCAATGGCGATAAAACATGGACGATACGGCACCTTCCTTGGCTGTAGCGGCTATCCGGAGTGCAAATTTATTAAAAAGCGAGAAAAAAATACCGGCGTTGCCTGTCCACTGTGCGGCAAAGGTGAATTTGCTGAACGCCGCAGCAAGCGCGGAAAAACTTTTTATAGCTGCAACCAATACCCTGAGTGCAAAAATATCCTTTGGAGCAAACCGACCGGCGAGACCTGCGAAACATGCAAAGCGCTCATGGTCCTCGGACCAAAAGATTCAGTCCGATGCTCAAACAAGGAATGTCCATCACTTCAAAAAAAGGAGCAGATCTCGGAAAAATAAAAAACCCCGACATATAGTCCGGATCCTTCATGTAGCGAGGAGGTATACCCCAATGCCAATGGTAATGGTAAGGCCCTCGTACCCGCTACAGCGATGAGTATATCACACAGGTCAAAAAACGTCTATAATAAGGAAAAACCCGAGAGTATCGGGGTTTTCCTCTTGGCGTTTGGGTTTTCACCTTACCATTATTACTACAACTATAGCACATATTGATCACTGTGTCAAGTGGTGGCTCAATATAGCCAAATTTTTCAATTAACTTGCCAAAAAAAACTCTAGAGTGCTATAAATAGATTACCAGAATTTTCAACTATGGAAACCGAGGTTCAGACAATTGACTCTCTTATAGAAAAAATAAAACAGTACGACCCTCAGGCAGACCTGGAGGTGGTTCGCTTTGCACACGACTTTGCGGCTAAAGCTCACACAGGACAGTTCAGAAAGTCAGGAGAACCATACATTATTCATCCCCTTGCTGCGGCCCACATGCTCGCAGATATGCGGATAGACCCGGTCATTCTTACCGCGACACTTCTCCACGATGTACCGGAAGACACCCACGTCACATTGAAAGAGGTCGAGGCGACATTTGGAAGTGAGATCGCGTCACTTGTTGAAGGGATCACCAAGTTAGGAAAGTTGAAGTACCGCGGAGTTGAGCGGTACATCGAAAACTTGCGTAAAATGTTTGTGGCAATGGCCGAGGATGTCCGTGTGATGATTATTAAGTTCGCCGATCGTATTCACAACCTTCAGACGTTGGATATCCTCCCTCAGCAAAAAGCATACCGAATTGCGCTTGAAAGCCTGGAGATTTATGCCCCGATTGCTGGCAGACTGGGCATGGACAGAATGAAGGGAGATTTGGAAGACCTATCGTTTCGTTTTGTTAATCCATCAGAGTTTGCTCGAATAAAACAACTTCGTGATGAAAAAATATTCGGGAAGGAGAAGTATCTTCATGAGGTGCAAAAAAAACTGGCTCCTGAGATCAGGGATGCCGGGGTTGGTGTCGTAAGCATTAGTGGTCGACAGAAACGCCTCTACAGTTTTTTCCAAAAACTGAAACGAAAAGATAACGACGTCAACCGAGTATATGACTTGGTTGCCGTGCGAGTCATCGTCTCTTCTATTGCCGACTGCTATGCGGCTTTAGGCGTTATCCACAAACTGTGGAAACCGATGACAGGGAGAATCAAAGACTATATTGCCCAACCAAAACCGAACGGCTACCAGTCATTGCATACCACAATCTTCGGAGAAAATGGAGAGATCGTTGAGTTCCAAATCCGTACTGTAGAAATGAACGAAGAGGCAGAATATGGTATCGCTGCCCATTGGCATTATGACGAACGTGGGGCGCGCGTTCCAAAACGAGAGATTGAGTGGGCAAAACAACTTGCAGAGATACAAAAGGACGTGCTCAATCGTTTGTCGGATCTGGAAGCAATGAAAGTGGACTTTCTTCAGACTCGCATTTTTGTATTTACTCCACAAGGAGACGTTATTGATCTTCCGGAAGAGGCGACGCCTGTGGACTTTGCCTATCACATCCACACTGAGATCGGAAACAAATGTACTGGCGCACGTGTGAATGACAAGTTGGTGAGTCTCGACTCAGAACTGAAAAATGGTGACGTGGTGGAAATCATCACTGACAAAAACAGAAAGTACCCAAACAGCGACTGGCTCCAGTTTGTAAAAACACATACTGCGAGAAGTCACATTAGGGTTTCCCAAAAACAAAGCCGCATTCCAAGCTGGCTCAAATCAGTATTGCCAAAAAAGTAATCAGGCTGTCAACTCTTCTACCAGCCGTTTTAACTCTTCGCGTGAGAAGTATTCAACTTCGATTTTGCCACGCTCTCCCTTTTGCGTAATACGCACTTTCGTGCCAAGAGACTCTTCAACTGCTCGCTCCTGTGCAAGAAGATTTGGATCACGACGAACAGAACCCTTCCGTGAGGCAGCGCCTTTATCTGCGACCAAACGTTCGACATCTCGAACATTCACCTGCATACCCACCATCTGCTCGAACATACGGAGCTGTTCACTTGTGTCTTTGAGACTTAAGAGGGCACGCGCCTTCCCGGTACTGAGTTGTCCGTCAACCAGAGCTTTTTGAATAACCTCTGGCAAGTCTAACAAACGAATAGTATTGGCAACGACTGGCCGACTCTTCCCCACTCTGTCTGCAACATCCTGCTGCGTAAGTCCAAAACTATCAATCAGTCGTTGATAGGCAAACCCTTCTTCAATCGGATTCAACGCCTGCCGTTGAATGTTTTCAATCAAGGCAAACTCAAGTTTTTGCTGTTCAGAAGCCGGTCGGACCAAGGCCGGTACAGTTGGTAATTGTGCAATTTGTGAAGCGCGAAAACGACGCTCACCGGCAATCAGCTCGTATCCACCGTCTTCTTTTTCGCTCACCAATAATGGCTGCAAAATGCCATGCTCTTTTATGGATGCAACCAGGTCTTCAAGTTCCTGATGTGCAAAATGTTTACGCGGCTGTTCAGGATTCGGCACGATCTCTGACAGCGGAATATACCAAACACGATCTGACTGTGTTGAGTCATCCTTGCGGATACTTTTTGATTTGTGTGGAGCAATCAGTGAGCCCAAACCTTTTCCAAGGGCCATAAGTAAAAAAATTAAAATCCATGTTTATCTAAAATTTCACGAGCCAGTCGTTCATATGCCTTTGCTCCCTTTCCGGTTGGTTCATAATGAAAGATACTCTTGCCAAAACTCGGTGCTTCAGCAAGACGAACGGTTCGCGGCACAACAGAACGGAAAATCTCGTTCGGGAAAAACTTATACAGCTCTCGCAAGACATCATCAGACAAGCGGGTGCGTTTATCAAACATCGTAATTACCGCTCCTAAAATACCAATTTCCGGTTTAATGTGTTGGCGAACCAAGTCAATGGTTTGCAACAACTGCCCAAGTCCTTCAAGCGCGTAATACTCTGCCTGAACCGGAATCAAAATTTCGTCCGCAGCAACCAAACTATTAATGGTAAGAAGTCCAAGAGACGGCGGGCAGTCGATCAAGATGTAGTCATAGGCATGACTTACCTCTGCTAGTAAATCAGAAAGTTGATGTTCACGTCGTTCCACATCCACCAACTCAATATTCGCGCCTGCGAGGTGTTGCGTGCTGGGCACCAGACGCAAACCTTCATGGCCGGTATTATGAACAACATCGTGAATCCGTCGTTCTTTGGCCAAAGCCTCATATATCCCATGCTGGACCTGTTCTCGAGGCAGCCCCAAGCCACTGGTCGCATTCCCCTGCGGGTCCATGTCGACAAGTAAGACAAAACGCCCGCTTTCTGCCAAAGCAGCCGCAAGATTAATAGCAGTGGTGGTCTTGCCGACTCCGCCTTTTTGGTTAACTACAGCAATAATTCGGGACATACCGAAGGTGTTAGCCATAGTATACTCCAGATTGACAAAGGACTCAATGAGGCGTATACTGTTTTTCACGCCGTCGTGGCGGAATTGGTAGACGCGCACGACTCAAAATCGTGTGGGCTCTGCTCATGTGGGTTCGATTCCCACCGACGGCACAAACATAAAATCCCCTATCATCCGGGGATTTTATTATTTCTGAGTTTCCGGCCACTGGTAGTGTTCAAACACCCAGGTCGCAACATCACGCGCCTCAGTAAACCGCGCTTCGTGTGTGTCTGCACCCAGTACCACGACATCTAACGTTCTGCCACTTTTATCACTCAGTTGTGTCACAAAGTTATATCCTGAGGCAGCAATATACCCGGTCTTGCCACCATGAATTTCAAATGTATGAGGTATCCACTGAAGCAATAGCCAGTTTGTGTTCCACATGTGATGACTCTTTCCTCTCTCTTTTGAGTATACCGTATGTTCCGCAGTCCGAAGTGCATTTTTTATCTCGTCATGTGCAAGAGCCTCTCGAAATAACATTAAAATATCAGAAGCGCTGGAGACATTTTCTTCAGACAGACCGGTCGGATCCACAAAAAAAGTATCGCCCATTCCCAGCTCTCTGGCTTTTTCATTCATTCGCTCAACAAACGCTGTTCTGCTCCACGCTGAAGCGTCAACCAACGCAAGTATGGCTTTGTTGGAAGAACCAACAAGAGCCGCAAGCCACAACTCTTGAACTGTGTACGTATCGCCGGCATACATGTGTGTGTCCAATATATCGTCAGTAGGAACTGTTGCAGTTGCGCTCCACTGTGGTGAGGTTTCCAAAAACACCAACGCACTCATCAGTTTGCTGATACTCGCCATTGCATGTGGTTGATACTCATTCTTATGATACAACACAGACCCACTTTGAGCGTCTTTTACCAAGATATTATCTGCACTAAAGGCACCCTCTGATAACATCTCGCCCTGTAACACAGGAATAAGCAAAGGCTGTGGAAAGGCTGGAGATACTGCAAGGTCCCCACCGCCTGCTGGTAGACTATCAGTGGTGGTTGCCGCCTGCGCATTTGCCGTTTCACCAGTCACCCGGACCAATTTCGTTTGAACATTTCCAAACAAACTGTGTAGCCCAATACCAAGAACAGCGGCAGCAATAACTCCTGCGCCAAGCACGTTTCTCCACTTGTCTGATGGGCTACTTCCGACTGATGGAATAAAGTCCGGTTGAAATGGCATAAATATTTATATATCGTCCTGTTGCAGCGCTTGATCAATATGCTGATGCGTGTGGATCTCTGCGTACTCCGGAAGCTCTTCAGGAGTGTGGACTCCCAGATGTGCTAGCGCGGCAAGAGAGATACGAAAACGTTGAACTCCATATTCGTCGTTTTCTTCGATAACCAGATCACGCATTTGCAAAGTACGCAAAATAACTGCACAGTTCACTCCCCGAATCTGTTCCAACTCCGGTCGGGTAATCGGTCCGCGATACGCGATAATGGTGAGACTCTCCAACTGCGCTTTCGTGAGCTCTCCGGAAATCTCATATTTTACAAACCGTTCCACATCTTGTGCATTGGCCGGATTGGTTTGCATCTGTACCTCACTGCCATTCATCACAATGTGAAGACCTGAATCTTCGTGACTAAACTTTACCTGTAGTCTGCTGACCACGTCGTCTACTTCTTGGATAGAGACACTCAAAGAACGCGCAATCTCTTTTGTAGAAAGCGGTTTTGAGGCAACAAACAACAGTGACTCAAGGCGTGAAAAAAGAGATGACATAGTTAGACAGATTCAAGGGTAATAGTTCCAAAGGTGTCTTGTTGACGAACAACCAGATGTCGTTGTTTGATAAGTTCCAGTACCGCCATAAAACCAAGTATGATATCGGTGCGATTGGCGCTGTCATGAATGATGTCACTAAAGTAACACGTTCTTGCCTGCTTTAACAACTGGCGAATGTGATCAATTTTATCTTTCACTGAAATACTGCGATCTAAGGTAATTTTCGGTATGGACTTGGGCGGGGTAAGACGTAATAATAGCATTTTCATTGACTGGTGCAACGACTGAACTGTGACGTTCTGTGGTGGCACAAACTCTTCAGGAACGCGCGTCGGCTCAATTCGGAAAAATCCATGGTGACCTGCTGACCACAAACTACTCATCCTTTTGCTGGCATCCAAAAATATCTTATACAAGCGAAGTTGTTCTTCCAAACTGGGCTCACTCTCCTCTTCTCCCAAAAAACTGGGAAGTAACGTCTTGGACTTCAATAGAAGAAGCCTGGTCGCAATTACCAAAAAGTCTGCCAACTGATCGGCATTCTTATCGGTTACCTCTTCGAGGACACGGAGATACTGTTCTGTCACTTCAGATAAAGAGATCTCAGTGATGAGTAACTTTTTTTCTTCAATCAATGATAAAAGCAGGTCGAGTGGCCCACTAAATGTATTGAGTTGAAGAGTAACGTTCATAGGTTATTCTGGCTGGATTTGCTTTGGGAGAATTACCACAAAATCCCCATTGTCATATACTGTATCAAAATACTGTGGATCAAACAACGAACGCGGGATGTCGATCTCTTCTTCTCGAATACCATTTGGAAAGTTGTCTAACACAACATACACCGGGTACTTTTCTGAAACGCCTTTATAGAAGATAAAGGCCTCAATGGGACCAAAGGGGGTCTGGTGAACCATTTGAGAAAAGGTCTCCGGGTTTGTCTGCAGCGCCAGTTCGCGCACATATCGTAGTCGTTCAGAAAAATGAGCTGCGGGGTGAGAGTTGTGTTGGTTGAAATATAAAAATGTATTGAGGGGAATAAATGCATGCACCTCCGGAACACCGGAAGTTAACACCCGCCGAGAAGAAAAGCGCTCTTGGCCCTGAAGATAGGCGATGAGCGACTCAACACCCGGACGCAGTGTCATGGCTCGGGTACGAACCTCCTGAACCTCTGGCGTGTCTGCGAATGTGCCAAATAACATCGTCGGCGCAAAAAAAATAACACCCAGTACACCCGCTGTTTGGTGATGAAATCGAGTAAACGTGTACTTCTTCGACAGCCACTCATACACCTGCGCAAAACCATAGGCAGCGCCCAGTGCCAAAATGGTTCGGTTCCAAAAAAAGAATCCCTTCGACTCTTGCAACGGCGAGGAAAAAAGCAACAACGTTGTTATCCCCATGAGTTGCCAGACATATCCTGCAACAAAGAGAGACAATAACGAACGGATATATACAGACTTTCGCAGACACACCAAACTCACGAGACCGCCCAAGAAAATTACCGCTTTCAATGAAAAAGACCCGCCTGTCACACTATGAGTTGCGATCCAATCTTTGACAAAAAACCCGAGCTGCCAGTTTTCTGCACCGCTCACATGATATGCACGGGCAAGTGGGAGCCAATAGATGCTCCCAACAATTAAGACAATAAGTCCAATGACCACGAACTGCACATACATCTTACGTGACGGCCGTGTAAAAAGATGAAACAGAGCCACGCCAATAGCGGCGAGAAAAAACCAAAAGTAAAAAACCAGAAATAACACTCCTCCACCCACTCCATAGAAGAACACCCTCGTCTTCGTCATAGTCTTGCGGTGTATGTCACTCATGAGACACACAGACCAAAGGATCACCAAAGTTGCGCTCACAAGTTCGTACGGCTTCAAGATGACCGCATCCCAGTCAGAAACAACTAAAACAAAAATAGCGCCAAAAAACGAGGCGAGAACACCGCCAACGGCTCCGCTATACCGGGCATAGAGACGCTGAATCGCATACAGGCCCAAAGGAAATAAGGCCAGCGTCGTCATGGTTCCGACCTTGGCAATTTGGACCCCGTTCCAGTTAAACAAACGCCCTACAAGCCCAAAGCCCTGGAACCAGAGCGGTGGATAAAATGGTGGAAGAGCTGAATAGGCAAAGTCTAAAAATACACTGCCATGTGCAAAAATCTCATACATGGCAGCAATGGTCACCTCATCGGCCGTGAGTCCCCAAAACATCAACTTGGTGCCGTGAATCAGAAAAAAATAGGCTGCGGCAGACAGTACACCAAATCCTAACAAAAACACACTCGGCTTCCACCGGCGATACACGGCAACCGCGCCAAACAAAATAAACAGGAAAAAACAAAATTTTACCAGGAGGAGCTGATGTAAATCGGTTAGAGCTAACACACGCCTTAGTCAGTAATCTTAATGTGGAGTTCTTTTAATTGCGCCTCTGTCACCGGACTTGGGCTTCCCATCATCGGTTCT
>MFQB01000037.1:0-577 GCA_001784275.1 Candidatus Magasanikbacteria bacterium RIFCSPHIGHO2_02_FULL_47_14 | reverse complement strand
ACAAGTCGGTCGATACCTGGAGCAAAACCGCAGTGGGGCGGGGCGCCAAATTCAAAGGCTTTAATCATATGACCAAATTTGGCATCAACCTGTTCTTTTGTGTAGCCGGCAGTCTCAAATGCTTTGTACATAATCTCTGGATCTTTATTACGAACCGCGCCTGATGATAACTCCAAACCATTGGCAATAATATCGTATTGGTGTGCCAAGATGTCGAGCGGCGGTTTATTCATGAGTGCGTCCATGCCGCCCTGTGGCATGGAAAATGGATTGTGTGCAAAATCGATCTTCTGGAACTCTTCATTCCACTCATACATAGGAAAGTCCACAATCCACGCCCATGCAATGACAGCAGGGTCTTTCAGCCCCAGCTTCTCACCTGCCAAGTCACGAACCGCTCCCAAGGCCTTACAACTGACTTCCCAGGTATCAGCGACAAAAAAGATAATACTTCCCTCTTCTGGGTGAAGCAACTCTTTGAGCTGAGTCTGCGCTTCTTCACTGAAAAACTTGGCAATACTTCCGTCAAACTTTCCCTGATCATACTTCATCCACGCCAAACCTTTGCCGTGAGCAC
>MFQB01000036.1:16291-19701 GCA_001784275.1 Candidatus Magasanikbacteria bacterium RIFCSPHIGHO2_02_FULL_47_14 | reverse complement strand
TCCTCAACATCCTTGTCCTCCTGCCCTCGCTCGCGCTCATCCGTCAGGTCCTGGCCGAGTGGATGGAACAGACCTACTGGAGCTCTGTGAGCTTCCTGTGTGTTTGCTCCGATCCAACGGTCGCGAACGGGGGCGATGCCATCGCACCAACCCAGGCGGACCTCGACTTCCCGGTCGGCACTGACCCGAGAATCGTCACGCGGTACTTGACCACGGCGTCGACGCGCGTACGGCTGGTCATCTCGACCTACCAGTCCGCACCGGTCGTGGCCGAGGGCATGCCCGAGGGCTTCCGGTTCGACATCGGCGTCTTCGACGAGGCTCATGTCACGGCTGGGGTTGGCGAACGACTACTGTCGTTCGCGCTCCTCGACGACAACCTGCCCATCGCGAAGCGGATCTTCTACACCGCCACTCCACGGCACCACAAGGTGCGTGGACGTGGCGAAGGTGTCGAGGAAGTGCCGGTCTTCTCTATGGACAACGAGAAACTCTATGGACCTACGGCCCATGAGCTCTCGTTCCGTGAGGCGATCCGACGGGGCATCATCACCGACTACAGGATCATCGTCACGGTGATCACGAGCCGGATGTTGAATCTCACCGCTCTCGAAGACGGTATGGTCGGACTCCCGTCTGGCAGGACTGCTCCTGCAAAGGTGATCGCTGGTCAAGTCGGTCTGAAGCGGGCTGCCGGGAGATTCGGCATGCGCAAGGTCTTCAGCTTCCACCAGTTGGTCGCGGGCGCCAAGCAGTTCACGGATCCGGAAAAGACCCTCATCGGGGAGCTTCTTCCGGAATTCGCCCTGTTCCACGTGAACGGTATGATGACTGCTGCTGAACGCGAACGCGCGCTCAAGGCCTTCCGTGAGGCGCAGCACGCCGTTATGTCCAACGCGCGATGCCTCTCGGTCGGGGTCAACGTCCCAACCGTGGATGGTGTGATGTTCCAGGATCGGCGTGGGGACATGGTCGACGTCGTGCAGGCGACCGGTCGTGCAATGCGCCGTGCCGAAGGCAAGGCCTTCGGCTACGTAATCCTGCCGATTTACGTCGAGCAAGGCGCTGACGAAACTCTCGAAGCTGCACTCGCCAGGTCGGACTTCCAGTTGGTCTGGGATGTGCTCCAGGCACTCCGTGAGCAGGACCACCTGCTCACGATCGAGATCGGCAAAAAGGGCAGTGGCAGGGGTCGTCCCAAGCCAGACGACGAAGACGAGGAGGAAGACGGCATCGTCACAATCGACGCTCCCGAGCTGGAGCAAGCGATCGGGGCGATCTGTGTCGATGGGCTCTTTGATAAGAGAGACCACCGATGGTGGAAGCGCTTCGACGAGCTCCGTGCCTACAAGGCCCTCCACGGCCACTGCAATGTGCCCTGTGGATGGACGGAAAATCCGGAACTCGCAAACTGGGTTTCGAACCAACGGGTAGAATACAAAGCTGGCAAGCTCTCCGCAGAACGCATCGCACTCCTCGAGGCCGAAGGCTTCGTGTGGGATCCACTCGAAGCTATTTGGTACCTGCGTCTTGCCGAACTCCGTGCGTTCAAGGCAAAGGCCGGCCACTGCAATGTGCCACATGTTTGGAAGGAAAACCAGGAACTGGCGCACTGGGTCGGCGCCCAGCGGCAAGCATACAAAGCTGGCAAGCTCTCCGCAGAACGCATCGCACTCCTCGAGGCCGAAGGCTTCGTGTGGAATACCGACAAGGCTCTGTGGTTCCAGCGCCTTGCTGAGCTCCGTGCCTACAAGGCCCTCCACGGCAACTGCTATGTGCCAACTATCTGGCAGGAAAACCAGGAACTCGCAAATTGGGTTGGCAGGCAACGGCAAGCATACAAAGCTGGCAAGCTCTCCGCAGAGCGCATCGCACTCCTCGAGGCCGTGGGGATCAAATGGAATCTCGCTAAGAGGCCGGCGTACAAAAACTAATCGTTCGCCCGCGCGCGACATTCGCTCCTTCACCCGACGCCCCGGCTCACCAGAGACCGGGGCGAATCATTTTTATAAACTACTTGCAGGCTTGATTCTCCTTTCGACTTCCCAACACATCAATGCACGCAACAATTCAAAAGGTTCGATCACTAATCCTTTTGCTCTACACCAAGGCAGCCCCTGCAATGCAGGGCTGTTTTTGTCTATCAAAATAGCACTGATTGCGTTGTTTCAAAGAAAACACCCCCGCAATGCGGGGGTGTTTTCTTTCTTGGCCGAACGCATGTAGGTTCGGCCGGCTGAGCTGCTTCCCTCCCAGGTCGCAGCGTTGTTGTTAAACCCCCCTACTTCAAAAACTCCGAAAGGACTTTGGGGGCGTGTTCAGCGCGGAGTTTTCTGAAGGCCCGTGCCTCGATTTGACGAATCCGCTCACCCTTGAGCCCGAACACCTCTCCCGCTTCTTCGAGGGTGAACTCCCCGTTCCCGAAAAAGCCGAACCGGAGCTCGAGTACACGACGTTCACGAGGGGTGAGCGACTCCACGAGCACTTTGTCCAACTCTTCCCACAAGAACCGCCGGTCGAAGTCGTGCTCAACAGCTTCTCCTTGCAGAACCTCTGCCTGACACACGACCGCACGCCAGCAGTCTGCGAAAGCCCACGCCTGTGACCAGCTCTCGTGGCCGGTGTGGAGCTCCCTGAGCAGATGACGTCGATCCGGTTCGCAGGAGTCACCGCCATCCCGCTCACCAACGTACTTCGCCCACAGGTGGTACGCTGCCTCGGGCAGATACCTCGCGATGAACTTGAGATACTGCCACTTCCCTTGCTTTCGGGAAAGCGGCAACCCGAGGAAGCTCAAGAGCGACTGGCCCATCCCAGTGAACAGGTAGTGGTGGAAGGGGGTGCGCATGAAGGCCGCAAAGCCAGGGACTCGTTCCGGAGTTACCCCCGATCCAGAGAGGAGGACATCAAGGATCTGTTCGTCATCCTCGGGGTTGAGTTGCGGACTCCGTTCCAGTTCCTCTTGCACGGTTCGCTCGACTGAAGACGTCATGATTCTCCCCTTGCCCTGAGATGGTCTTTCTCTTCACACAACCGTTGTACTGTATGAAAAAAGAGACCATCTCCCAGTGGCTGGGAGAACATAAAAAAATACATTATTTATATGTTTTTGTCAACAAGCAATCGAGCGTCTCCCAATATTGACTAATCCATGTGAGGTGCTACTATACGGCGAGTTCTTATCTCATGCGGAGGAGTTCTCTATGGGTAACCTCACCGGCTGGATCGCTTTGTTCTTCTCTTCGACGTTTTTCACCGGCTTCATCCCCGGGCTGCTGCACCCACGCCTCAAGGGTAAGGGTGGCGGCCTCATGGGCTCCATCGTGGCCGCGCTGCTCCTGTGGGCGCTCTGGGACGTGAGCAAGTTGACGCTGTTGATCATCACTGTCGTGGTCTCAAGTCGCCTGAGC
>MFQB01000036.1:11464-16191 GCA_001784275.1 Candidatus Magasanikbacteria bacterium RIFCSPHIGHO2_02_FULL_47_14 | reverse complement strand
ACATCGATGAGGTCGCCGGCATGTTCTGGGCGGCCCTAATCATCTGGCCTCTGCGTTCGACCTCGGTCTGGCCCCTTGTCGCGATCTTCGTGTTGTTCAGAATTCTGGACACGGTCAAACCCTGGCCGATCTCGTGGTTCGAGAAGTACTGGAAACACACGAACCCGCCATTCTCGGTGATGATCGACGACATCGTGGCAGGAGGCATCGCAGGGTTCGTAGTCGGGCTGTTCATGTACTTCTACCCCGGCCTACTCTGATCTCCGAGACCAGCCTGCCGGCGCAGTTAGGGCAACAAACCGTTCGCCAAACCTGCTTTATTTCTAAAAATATTGGAAGTAAAGCAGGGCGAGCGGTTTTTTGTTTTATAGTGGACAAAAACAAAAAAAAGTGCTATTCTATGTGGGCACTATTTACAAATAAACATGGCAGGGTAGCTCAGTTGGTAAGAGCGGAGGATTCATAACCCTCAGGTCGGGAGTTCGACTCTCCCCCCTGTCACACGTCAGTTCTTCTATTCGCTTTTGTATCCGTCCCGAGTCGGCGGAATACCATAGTACTTCAAAGTAAACTGGGCAATATCGCCAAATAACGGCGCTGCCGTGCTGTCTGCAAATGCGCGCCGTGGTTTTTCAAACTTCACAAGACCAACAAACTTTGGGTTGTCCACCGGACCAAACCCGACAAATGTATGGTTGGTTTCTTCACTATATCCACCGGGTCCTGCAATTTGGGCGGTTCCGGTTTTTCCAGCAATATAGTACCCTTTCACACCTGCTGATTTTGCATGACCATTATCCACGACACTCACCAGCATGCCAGAAATGAGTGCCGACGCTCGCGGGGAGATCACCTCGTCAATAACCTTCGGGTTTGTTCGTGTCACTTTTCCATCAGAATATCGAACTTCACTCACCACAAACGGTCGCATAAGTTTTCCACCATTCGCCAAGGCGGCAAAAGATGTGACCATCTGGAGCGGGGTTACGGTGAGTCCTTGTCCAAACGAACCGGTTGCTGCGTAACAGTCGACAGCATCTCCTTTATTTAATGAAAGTGAATCAATCGTACCCGCTGACTCTGTTTCAAGTTCAATCCCCTCTTTGACACCAAATCCAAACTCTTCAACATAGTGGCGAAAGCGTTCTTTGCCGAGTTGTTGCGCCACATACACCATGCCCGTATTTATGGAATTTTCCAAAACACCGGTCATTGTTTGTGTTTGGTACGTCTTGTCTAGAGCGTTTCTGATTGGCTTTGTGCAAATACCATCTGCATATCCTTTATCGTAAAATGGACTTTGTGGACCAACCAAATTTTCATTCAACGCAGCTGCCATCGTCAGTGGTTTAAACACTGAGCCCGGCTCGTATGGTGTGAAAATTGCAGTATTATTATACACCTCACCGGAATCCACCTTATTATATGTGTTTGGATCAAAGTCCGGCACACTGCACGTTGCTAATATTGCCCCGGTTTGTGGATCCATGAGAATAAGCGCAGCACTGGTTGCACCGTACTCCTCTGCTTTTTGTCGCAACTTGTCGCAGGCATAAAATTGCAAGGTGCGGTCAACGGTTAAAACCAAATCCGCACCATCATACGCCGGTTCAAAGACACGCCCGGCCAATGGAATCCAACCACCCCCCGCACTTTTTGCACCTTCAAAAAATCCTGCCTTGCCGGCCAGATCATTATTCCAATACCCCTCAACTCCGTACCGTCCAATATCATTTCCATCTTCATCTTTTCCCACAAAACCAACCAGATGCGCACCCAATCTGCCCTCCGGATAAAATCGATATGGCCGTCGAACAAAACCAACACCGGGAAGTCCCTGTGCCTTGATAGACTCCACCACCTCTTCAGTCACATTTTGTTCAATAGGTTCGTAGGGGTCATCTTTTTTTAGCAACTGGGTATATACCTTCAGTTTTTTTTCGTCATCATATTGAAATGTTGCAGCAAGTTTTTCAACTATATCCTCTGCAACCTTCTCGTCATCTATTTTTCGTGTGTCCGCGTACACTACAAATAAATCACGGTTGATTGCCAGTGGAAACTCTTCTCCACTCCGCGTGTCTTGAATAAAAATGCTTCCTCGTTTTGGATAGAGTTGCTCGTACAGTTCTTGCGAACCTGCAGCGATCTGTGTGTAAAAACTATGGTTCAAAATCATCAAAAGAAATAAGCGAATAATAATAAGAGACCCGAGGAGAAATAACACAATACCGGCAGCCCGAATACGCCCGTCTCCTGGCCGGCTCTGCCCCCCGGCGATTCTTGATTTACTGTGAAGTCGGTAATTCATATTAGTCAAAACACGCCCTATTGTAACATACCCATTGAAATTTCTTAATTTTATGCTATACTAGGCACGTATTTTTGACTTTCCTATGGGTAAACTCCTCAAAGGAAGCGATATTGCAGTCAGGATTGATGCAGAAACAGGACGTCAGGTCGTCCGCCTAAAAAAGAAGGGCGTACACCCAAAACTGGGTGTAATTTTGGTTGGAAACCACAAACCATCGCGTTTATACGTTGAAAAGAAAAAACAGGCTGCTGAACATCTTGGAATTGAGTTTTTACTTTGTCACTTACCTGCATCGACTACTCAAAAAAATTTGATGAAAAAGATCAGAGAGACACAGCAAACAAATGGACTTACCGGGCTTATTATTCAGCTTCCTCTTCCACCACATATTGACACACACACGGTTGTGAATACTATCGACCCAAGCATTGATGTCGATTGCCTCACGGACCTCAACATCGGTCATCTTGCCATGGGCAGACATTATATTGCCCCGCCCACCGCTGCTGCAGTTTTTTCTTTGCTCTCACATATTCGTCAACCCTTGAAAGGAAAAAACGTCACAATCATCGGCACCGGCCCCTTGGTTGGAAAACCGATTGCACTCATGATGATGAATATGGGCGCGAGTGTGACGACATGCGATATGTATACCAGAGATACGGTTGAAAAATCTCTTGCTGCAGATATTATCATTTCCGGCGTTGGCAAAAAAAATATTGTCACAAAGGAGATGGTGAAAAAAAGCGCAGTTGTGATTGGTGTCGGCGTCGAGTTTGCAGAAAAAAAAGTGTACGGCGATATTGACGTCAAACGAGTGCTAAAAATTGCGCGCTTCGTCACACCCACAATCGGTGGCGTTGGGCCTTTAACTGTCAGTCACTTGTTGCAAAATACCGTTGTGTGCGCGCAGCATAAAGTATGAGGGTAACTATTGTCACACCTACCTATAACGAGCGGGAAAATATTTCAAAATTAGTTCCCGCTATTTTTTCTCTCAAGATTTCTGGTCTTTCAGTTATCGTCGTTGACGACAACTCGCCGGACGGCACAGCAGATGTTG
This sequence comes from Candidatus Magasanikbacteria bacterium RIFCSPHIGHO2_02_FULL_47_14, assembly GCA_001784275.1. Taxonomy (GTDB): domain Bacteria; phylum Patescibacteriota; class Patescibacteriia; order Magasanikbacterales; family UBA922; genus MFQB01. The sequence continues at coordinate 12,814 of MFQB01000036.1, read as the reverse complement.
TGCGCGAGTTATCACATAGGTACTCGGTGCGGGTTTTGCACAGGGCAAAAAAAATGGGCATCGGGTCTGCCTATGTTGCCGGTATGAGTGCCGCGATTCAGAACGGTGCGGAGGCTATTTTTGAGATGGATGCTGACTTCTCTCACGATCCACAGGACCTTCCCAAAATGCTTGAGACGCTGAACAAATGTGATGTGGTTATTGGTTCACGGAAAATCGCAGGTGGAAAAATTATTGGGTGGGGCTGGATACGGCAAGCAATGAGCAGTGGTGCTATGTGGTTTTCGAGAAAAATTTTAGGGTTAAAAACTCATGACGTGACTGCCGGATTTCGCTGCTTTCGTGCCGAGGTTTTAAAAAATATTAATATTGGTAGTATTCAGAGCAACGGCTATGCTTTTCAGGAAGAACTGCTCTATCGTGTAGAACAAAAAGGCTATCGTGTCACAGAGATACCAGTCACCTTTGTCGACCGGCAATTGGGAAAGTCAAAGCTTTCCAAAAAAGATATCATCGAATTTTTTATACGGATGACCGAGTTGCGTTTTTTGAAATAGTACCTGAGTACTGCGTATACAAATTATTCAACAGCTCTTCAAGTTCAGAAAGTTTTGTCACGCGCACTAGCTTCTCTCGCCAGTCTTTAATACCGGGAATCTCAAAACCAATTCTGCTGGTTTTAAAATACCAAGAAAGGTGTTTACGAAATGTGACAACCCCATGTTCACCATATTGCGCGACATGGAAACGTGCATGTGTTAAAACCACTTCAATACGCTCTTCCAAGGAAACTTGGCTTTCTTTTGAAAGATACTGTTTAAAAAACCAGGGGTTACCCAAGGCGCCGCGGGCAATCAATACACCATCCGCGTGCGTTATACGTAATGCCTCATCAACTTGGGCGGCTTCGTGAATATCCCCATTCGCTAAGACTGGTACATGGGCAAGTTGTTTCGCCTGTCCGATGCGTTCCCAATCACTTTTTCCACTATACCCTTGTGCTTTTGTTCTGCCGTGAATTGTAATTAGGTTCGCGCCAGCCTCTTCGATTACCGGAATAAATGTTTTGAACTCGTCAGGGTCACTCCAACCTAAGCGAATTTTTACAGATAGTGGTGTCTCCCCTATCGCTTTTTTTATTTCTCGAATAATAGCGGCCGCTCGCTCCGGCTCTTTCATAAGTGCGCATCCGTTGAAGTTGCTCGTGATTTTATACACCGGACAGCCCATGTTGATATCGATTCCCTCGGACCCCGCGTGTTCCATAACAATGCTTGCTGCTCTCGCCATGGTCACTGGATCAGCGCCAAAAATTTGCTGAATAATTGGGCGCTCCCCTTCCACAAAATC
>MFQB01000036.1:0-11426 GCA_001784275.1 Candidatus Magasanikbacteria bacterium RIFCSPHIGHO2_02_FULL_47_14 | reverse complement strand
CCTCTGCGCTCACCATCTCGCGAAATACAACATCAGCACCGCCAATCTGGCGCACTACCTGGCAAAAGGCAGAGTCAGTCATGTCTGCCATTGGAGAAAGTGCCAGAATTTTTCTGTTTTTAGCCAAAATTTCATTTATCCACATACTGAAAACCCAGTGTACAGAAAAGCTGACCGCTTGGCAAGATTGACAGAAATGGTGTTATATGATATAGTGCGCGGTTAATAACCGTTCATTCCAGGAGAGGAAACGATGGCCGGACATTCATCCGCCCTTCTCGCAGCCGTGTTGCCTCACTACGACCTCATCGTCTGTGCAGCTCGGACGGCCGCTGAAGAAGCTGCACACTATGGAGGCTTCCACGTTGGCGCCGCCATGCGGGTCATCATGCCCAGTGGTGGCTACAAAGTCTTCAAGGGGGGTAATCAGAAGCCCTCGCCCGACGTGAAGAAAATCTGCGCCGAACGCGTTGCTATCGACCGAGCTCGCACCGCCGGCGCTGTGCGCGTCGAGGTGGTCGTGGTGACTGGTAAGCTGAAGCGCGATGACGAGAGCGGCCAGATGGGTGAAACTCTGCACCCGTGCGGCGTGTGCCGTGACGAGGTGCTGACCGATCCGCTCATCCAGGACGATACCCTGATCATCACCGTCCTCCACGCAAACGACGGAAGCATTCCGTCCGCTGACCTCGCTGGCGTGAAGATCGAACTTCACACCCGCGGGAGTCTCTGGTCATTCCACGGCGACCACGCGCATCACACACACGGTCACTGACCACCAACGACGCGATCTGCGTCAGTCTCAACTACGGTGGCGCAAAAAAACCGTCCAGCGCCGCCCTGATCTGACAAACACTTGTCGCATCAGGGAGGAGATTGCTGGACGGTTTTTTGTTTTTACAAAGTAGAGACTAACCAAACTTCATGTCATCTGGATACTCGTACGCATCAATCTGATATTCTTTTTTGCCTTCGGCCTTCTTCTCTCCACCAGCGCCCCTATCTTCCAAGTGTTCTTCAATCGAAAACTGCTCCACCGGCAACTCTGCTGGGGGTTCAGCCTGTTTGGCTTGAGCTTTCTGCAACAACGGCGTCTTCACATGTGACATCGGGAAGTGCCAAATCGTAGCCAACTCTTCAATATTTAAAATACACGGTGATGACCCGACCTTCATCTTTCGATTTTTATATCCTTTCATCAGAAGCCGCTTTCTTTCTGAAGTACGTCTCTTGGTAAAAAAATAAAAAATATGCAAGGTAAACTTTGGCACAATGGAGTTTGCAGTTGGAACATTAAACTGGTTGATTGCACCAACTAAGGCGTTGAAACCACGGGATGGACGAAAGACCTCTTTGCGAGCAATATACAGCCCCCGCATCTTCGTTTTAAATCCAATTAAGCTAATCTTTTTTTCAATATCTTCGACCACCTTGACTTGGCCCGGCGTTAAAAACTTCAATTGGTTGCGATCAGCAGGGCGTTCTTCATGTGCGGCATGTTCCGAAGCCTCTCGCCCAAAAATCTGATCACCAAAACCCTCAAGGACTCGCATTGGTGCATTTGAGATGGCGTCCAAAATAGGGCTGCTTTTATGATGTTCTGCTTCGCCTATCAAGTGTTTTACCTCTTCCATCGCATGCTCCTTCCAGTGGCTGCTGATTGGCTCTATAACTATCTGGAACCACATCTGCTCCCCCGCACCAATGCGGCTAAAACTCTCCAAAAAAGTACCCATCGGATCCTTCAAAACCGTGTCTTTCGAGATGTTGTGCTCAAACTCCCGATAAGAACGAATGGGGTAAGCGTCCGCCTCCTCGAGTCCAAAATCTGCTCCCCAAATATCATGGGTTTCATTCGGAAACTTATCCGGAATGCCACCAACGTAATCCTCTATTTCTGTTATGACTGCCTCGGGATACTGGGCATACACAGCGGCTTCGACAAGTTCTCGAAATGTTTCTTCTGTACGAATAATAAATTGAATATATCCTTCGATACTGATAATCTCAAAACTAAATGTGCGCTGTTCAAATCCATGATAAAACTTTTCTGCAATATTCACATGATTCCATGCGCCCGCAAGATGTGCAAACATTTGTTCCACCGCCTTTGGTGTCTGAATATTCAGTGCAGGCATGTCCACAGCCAGCACCACCCATTTCCAATGTGCTGTGAAGTGTAACTTTCTATACTGTGTGTACATCAACAAGCCTGCGTACAATAGCAACCACACCAAAAACAGATACCCCCCGAGCGCAAGTAAATCCAATAAGACAACTGCTGCGGGCCGTGTCAAAAAATCCAATACTGTATTTGAAATCAAAGTAAACAAATCTGAGACCATACACGATTAATGCCCTGCATCCACAAGTTTGTAAACTATAAAATACACAACGCCGGAAGAAATGATAACCCACCACCATCCATGGGTACCGGAAATATATCCTGCAACAAATATGAAGAGCGCGATGAGAAAGCCAATCGCCGAAACGAAATGACGAATAAATTTATCTGTCATAGTACGTTAGCAAAGACCCTTAATATGGGCCTTCGGATCAAGTATACCAAAAAAACGACACCGTTGATAGGTGTCGTTTTCATCCATGATACTACGCTCGACGTTTGAGTCTCTGCTCTTCCCAAGCAACCAGGAGCGGACTTGCGACAAAAATTGAAGAGTAGGTACCAACAATAATACCAATCAGCAACGCCAAGGAAAAATAGTGAATAGAGTCGCCTCCGTAGAAAATAAGGGCGGTCAGGGTAAGGACAATAGCCAAAGAAATATTTATCGACCGGCCGATTGTTTCGTTGATGGCGATATTTACCGTTTCAGCAAAGTTGCGGCCACTGTGGCGGATCAACTTTTCACGGATACGGTCAAAGACCACAATCGTATCATTAACCGAGGCACCCAAAATCGTCAGCAAAGCGACGACAAGAGGAATGTCAATCTCTACACCCTGATACTTTCCAAGCAAAATAAATACCCCGAGTGTCAACATAACATTATGAAAGAGGGCAACAACGGCCACAAGCCCATATTTCCACGACTGAACCGGTCGTGAAACCTTGCGGAATGAGTAGGCAATATACGCAATAATTGCTAAAGACACCCAAATGCCCGTCTGAATCGCACGGCTACGCAGTTCTGCGCTGATAACCGGGCCGATTGTTTCCAAACGCTTTTCAATAACCTCTGGCCTCGCATTCTCATTTGCAGTGGCGTCTTCTATATTCACAGTCACATTACTCCCGGCAGTGGCCTCAATCTGGATATCGGGTTTGGCGCCCGTGGCCGTATCTGGCGATGTGGTATTTGCTGTAGTCAGCCCACGTAACACCCCGAGTATCTGCTGATGCTCCTCTTCACTGACAAACCTTGTCTTCAAAATAAGACCCTGTTCGCCGACCGGCTGTACGACTATGGAACCTAAATTCTGTGGAACCAAGGCTTCTTGCACAGCAGTGACCTCCGGTCGTGTTGAGGTAAACTCAACTTCCAAAAGTGTTCCGCCGGTAAAGTCCAACCCAGGCTTCAACCCGTAGACGAACAACAGAATGATGCTCGTCATAGTAAGCACCAGTGAAACACCAAAGAAATACTTTCTTTTTTCTACAATGGGAAAATTCATATAGCTTATTCCTTAGAACCCAAAAACAGAAAACTTTTCTTGTCACCAAACCAACTTACTACAACCTGGAGCAGGACCCTGGTGACAGTCACTGCTGTAAACATACTCAGGAGCGTACCAATGATCAACGTAAAGGCAAAACCCTTTACAAAGCTCACACCCATAGCAAGCAACAGAGCAGCCGTGATAATGGTTGCCACATTTCCATCGTAAATAGAGGTCCAGGCCCGAGCAAATCCTTCGTTCACTGCCGTCTTCAAACTTTTGCCGATACGCAGTTCTTCTTTAAGCCGCTCGAAGATAAGAATATTTGCGTCGACCGCCATTCCAATCGAGAGGATCAATCCGGTAATTCCGGACAATGTGAGCGTGGCGCCAATAAGCTTAAAGATAGCAAGGGTCAAGGCGATGTACAATCCCAGGGCCAATGAGGCCAAAAACCCGGGCAAACGATAGTACAAGGTCAGAAACACCATAACCAGCAATAGACCAATCGTACCTGCGCGCAAACTTTTAGCCAGAGATACTGCACCAAGGGTTGGCCCAATCGTTTGTTGTGACACCAGCTCAATAGGCACCGGCAATGCACCGGTATTTAATCTCTGAGCCAGAAGTCGTGCTTCGGGAATGGTAAAACTTCCTGTAATCACCGCCTGTCCTCCACTAATAATACTTTGGACAGTGGGGACGCTGATCGCATCGCCATCAAGAAAAATCGCAACGGGCTGACCGAGGTTTCTGCGAGTGATATCTTCAAAAAGTTTCGTTCCTTCAGAGTCAAATTGGAGTGACACTTGCACAGCACCGGTTTGCGGGTCAGTGACAACCTCTGCACGATCCAACTGCTTACCCGACAAACCGGTCACTTTCCATGGGTTAAACTCAGGCAAGATGTCTTCCGGTGACTGCGTACGAACAACGACATGAGAGATTTCGTACTCTTTTGTTATCTCTTCACCGCGTTTATAAATAATATGAAAACCAAGTGGTGTTTCTACAGGACCAATGATCTCCCCTGCTTTGGCAGCAAAGACTGCCTCCTCGAACTCCTTAATCATCGCACCGCGACCAAAGGTACCAAGATCACCACCATTTGGACCGGAGATTTGGTCTGTGGAATTTTCTTTGGCAAGATCAGCGAAGTTGTTTGCATTTGCCTGAGTAAACAACTCATCAGCCTTTGCGCGAGCTTCAGCTTTGGTCATAGTGGCGTCGCAACTGCGTGCGCCCAGATAACATAACAAGATATGGCTGGCTGTAACTTGTACCGGGCCATCTTGTTCTCCGCCGCGCTTAGCGATCACAAAACCTTCGCCTGTCTCTAAGACACCGCTCAGCTCACCCTGCTTATGGCTCTTTGCCCATTCGTATATCGTCGAGTCAGCATTTTCCAAGTTGATAAAACCAACATACCCACCGTTATTTCGGCTGAGTTGATCTTCAGAGTATTGATTGACGACATCTTCGAACGACTTGCCGGAACGGAGCGCCTTTAAGGCGTCCTGTGCGCGCTTTTTTGCATCAGCATTGTATGCATCAAGCTGTTTTTGTTCCTCTGATGTCAACTGCCGTGGTGGTTCTGTATTTTGTTCTCGAAACTCCAAAATCGGGGTTTCGCCAATCAGGTTAATGGCATCATTCACATCATTTACTCCCGGTAACTCGACGAGGAGCCTGTAGTTCTCACCGGACTTCGTTGTCTGAACTTGTGGCTCGGATACACCAATGCTGTTCACACGGCGTTCAATAACATCACGTACACCGTTCACTGCCTCGCCCTGGTCGGCAAATGGAATATCCTTCAAATCAGCCTGATAGATAAGTTGTGCTCCACCGCGCAAGTCCAAACCGAGACGAAATGGCCTGTTTGGCACATGCGGAATGCCAAAGTGGGCTACGTTGTTTACAGCATCAATACCTTTATTAAAAACCTGTGGTGCGTCGAATGCTGCCGCGACCAAAAGTAATCCAAAAATCGCAGCAATCCCCCACCGCATTTTCGCTCGTACATTGGTAGTTTGTTTGGGTTTCCTTAGCATAGAATGGCAACATTGTAGATGATTATTCTCCCTCGGTCAACCCCCCACCCTCACGCCGGAGTCGGCGTCGTTCTTTCTTGCTCATCTTCTTTTTTAAGCCCGTGTCCGTGTGCTTTTGGGCGGTATTATCTGATGTTTTCTCTGCCCCTTTTAAAACCAGAGAGTCGCCAGCCATGATGCTGGGGGCCAACTGCAGCCCAACACCGACTTTAAAGAATGAGTAGACGATCTCCTTCTGGATATTCTGTTGCAACCGGGCAAACATGTCAAATGACTCTTTTTTGTACTCAACGAGCGGGTCGCGTTGACCGTAGCCGCGGAGGCCGATGCCGGTTCTCAGGTAATCCATCTCAACCAAGTGGTCAACCCACAGAGTATCAATTGCCCGAATCAAAACTTGTTTTTGAATTTCAGTCATCAGTTTCCGAGCGTCTTCTTCGTTTGGCTGAGTGCCCCGCACTTGCTGTTCGATCGCCTCATACTGAAGTTTAGCCTTTTCAAACAAGTAGTTGACAAGGTCCTCACGCGCTTTGACATTATCCAGTTTGTCAGGGCCACCGCCTGCCATTGCCAAAAGTTCTTGTTTCTCTTTTTCGTTGAGCGGAAAAATGGTTCTGGCCGTTTCGTAGATCTCATTGATATTCCAGTCCCCACTGACAGCTTCCGGCTGCTGCTCGGGTGCAATCGTATGAAATGAGACGACAAATTCAATCTCCTGCTCAACCATCTCAAGAATACGGTTTTTATTTTCTTCCGTATTCTCGAGGATCTCTCGTCTCTTTTTGTAAATAACATGGCGCTGCTTGTTCAAAATGTCGTCGTACTCAAGCAGGTGTTTACGGATGTCGAAGTGGTAGGACTCCACTTTTTTCTGTGCGGTTTCTAGCATGCGGGTGATCATCTTGGTTTCGATTGGAACGTCGTCCGGAACATTCAAACGACTCATGACGGATTTGAGACGATCGCCGGCAAAAATGCGCATCAGGTCATCTTCTGTTGAGACAAAAAACTGTGTTTCACCCGGATCACCCTGACGAGCAGAACGACCACGAAGCTGGTTATCGATACGACGTGACTCATGACGCTCTGTGCCAAGCACAAATAAACCACCGGCTTTGATCACCGTGTCGCGATCTTCTGCAGTCGCTGGCACACCGCCTAACTTAATATCCACACCCCGGCCTGCCATGTTGGTGGCCAACGTAACGGCACCCGGTCGACCGGCCTGGGCAATAATCTCACCTTCACGCTCATGATTCTTGGCGTTCAGCACCTCATGAGTAATACCGTGCTCAGTGAGGTACAAACTGAGGCCTTCATTTTTTTGCACTGAAATCGTACCGATCAAAATCGGCTGTTGTTTTGTTTGACACTCCTTCACTTTCTCGACAATTGCCTTGTACTTTCCTTCTTCTGTTTTGTAAATTCGATCAGAGTGATCAAAGCGTTGATCTTGTTTGTTTGTCGGGATCGTGATGACGTCGAGACTGTAAATACTGCGGAACTCTTCTTCTTCTGTGGCTGCGGTTCCGGTCATACCGCTCAACTTTTTGTACATGCGGAAGAGGTTCTGAAAGGTGATGGTCGCAAGTGTCCGGCTTTCTTGTTGCACAGGAACGTTTTCTTTTCCTTCAATTGCCTGGTGCAACCCTTCTGAGTAACGGCGACCTGGCATTTTGCGGCCGGTAAACTCGTCAATGATAATCACCTGGTCGCCATCGACGACGTAGTCACGGTCGCGTTTAAACAGCATCTCTGCTTTGAGGGCCTGCTCAATATGATGCACGGTTCGCATGCCACCCTCGGCATAGATATTTTCAACACCCAACCACTGTTCAAACTTATGGATGCCTTCTTCGGTCAACGTTGCGCTACGCAACTTTTCATCTACGTTGTAATCTTCGTTTTCTTTCAGGCGTTTTACGTATTGAGCAAAGGTAAAGTACTGTTCTGTCGCCTCTCCTGCCGGGGCTGAGATGATCAGCGGGGTTCTTGCTTCATCAATTAAAATAGAGTCGATTTCGTCGACAATGCCATAGTGCATCTCAGAGCCGGTGCGCATCACCATGTCTGAAAGATCTTGGACCATGTTGTCGCGCAAGTAGTCAAACCCAAATTCGTTGTTGGTTCCGTAAGTAATGTCACAACGATAGGCTTCTTGTCGCGTACAGTCTCGAAGATACTCATACTCCACTTGGAAACTCTCTTTTTCGATTTCAAGGACAGCTTCTTGTTCCGATGGTTTTGGTGCCTGCACAGTCGAATCGTACTGAAAACTCACGCGGAGATTTTGAACCACACCAACTGTCAGCCCGAGAAAGTCATAAATTTTTCCCATCCAGACTGCATCACGTTTGGCCAAGTAATCGTTGACAGTGACAACATGAACTCCCTTGCCTTCCAAGGCATTTAAATATGCAGGAAGTGTTGCAACCAATGTTTTTCCTTCACCGGTACGCATTTCTGCAATATTACCGCGATGGAGAGCAATACCACCGATCAACTGAACATCAAAATGACGCATGCCGGTGCTGCGTTTACTCGCTTCTCTCACTGCTGCGAATGCTTCTGGTAAAAGCTGGTCAAGAGTTTCACCATCTGCTAGACGCGCTTTAAATTCCGGGGTTTTGGCTTTAAGTTGGTCGTCAGAGAGTTTCTCAAACTCAGTTTCTAAGGCATTTATTGTGTCGACAATGGGTCGTGCTTCCTTTAATAAATGCTCTACGTGCGAGCCAAAAATCTTTTCGTAGGCTTTTTTAATAATACTCATACGCCTGTTGTAAGCCGGAATATTGTATCACGTCACTTTTAGCCTGTCTACATTGACAAAGTGCGTAAAATCTGCTATATTTGCGCCACGGTAGACCAACCGACAACGGCCTTTGCCCAACTTTCTCAGGGGAGAAGATGAAGCCCGACGAGCCAAAGCCCAAACCCACCGCCCCTCTCGCCGACCACGTCCGCGAACGCTGCCAGGCGGCTCCGCCGCCCCCGCGGCCCCGCACGGACCCTCTCCTTCGGCCCGGCCCCGACGGCCGCTTCCTCAACGGCTGAGCTACCATCGCGCGCGCCACGTTTTTACATTTCGTCCTTTCACTCCGGCGCGCGCTCCCCCCTTTCTAAAGAAAAGACCGATACACCCTTCCTCACCTATTTGGTCCCAGCAATGCGGGGCCAAGCGGTTCGTACAGGTATGTCGGTCTTTTTATGTTATTTCAATTACGCGTGTGCAAAAAAAAGGTATTCAAAAACTTCTTTCGCAGGGGCATTCTCGTTTAAAATCTTAGAAAGCGCATATACGACAGGAAACTCTTCCGGTTGGTACTTGCCCAATTTTTTCTCCAGAGACACAAAGGCAACCACACCTTCCCCTTTTTTATCAATATTTCCTTGTGCAACCGACTGGCCAAACGATCGATTGCTTGAATGTTCACTAAAAGAGGTGGCGATAAAATCACCAACTCCTGCAGGCGAAAGCATCACCTTTTCGTCTTTTCCTAGTCGGGTCGCAACAAGACACATTTCTTCAATCGCCTTTCCGCATAGCCAGCCCACTCGATTCTTTTGCCAGCCAAGTCCTTCTGCAATACCAAGCGCGATGGCGTAAATATTTTTCAACACTCCGGCCAGTTCCACACTTTCAATATCAGTGGAGGTTCTCAGGCGCAAAGATGTTGGATCGAATAACAGACGAACCTTTTCACAGACGTCTTCGCTCGGTGAAGCACACACACCAACACCACCCTGGTCGTTCTGCAACTCTTCAGCCAGCATTGGGCCACTGATCAGGGCATACGACTGCTTTTTCGGTAACAGGTCAGAAAAAATTTCGTGAATAAAAAAACCCGTGTCTTTTTCTATGCCTTTGGAAATCGAAATAAGTATTGTCTTTGAGTCCAACAACGGCACGAGTGATTCCACCGCGCTGCGAATGCACCACGAGGGCATGCACAGACACACAAAATCTGCACCGGAGACAGTCTCAGCAAGCGGTTTTGCGTCAGGAATTTTGGAACAATCCACATCCCACATCGACACATCAACATGATTTTTTTGGAGTAAAGAAAAAAAGGCCTGGCCCATTTTTCCAGCCCCAAGCAAGGCGACCTTAGAGGCCATACTCTTTTTGTGAGCGGATCTCTTTCTTATTCTTTGTGCGCATCTTCTCTTTCATTGTATCAAGTTCTACCTTCAGATGATCCTTCACCTTATTGATGGCTTTATATAAGTCCTCTGCGTCCTTCACAACACGCAAAATCTTGCGAGGAACATGTAAATTCACCTCTGCGTAATAAATTTTTCCATTTTTATGGTGGTGTGTGCGTAGCCCGATATCAACCTCGGCTCTGGTAATATTATCGAAATACTTTGTGAGTCCACCGAACTTATCTTCAACATACTGTTTTAAAGCATCCGTTAACTCAATCTCTGTCCCCTTGATGGTGATAATCATAGAGTGTGTTTAAATGATCTGTATTTCTTCGTGAAGTTCTATTCCACTTGTATCGTACACTTTTTCTTTGATCTGTTCAACGAGAGTGAGCACATCATGTGCGCTTGCTCCTCCCAAATTAACAACAAAATTTCCATGAACCGGACTCACTTGTGCCTGACCAACCTGTGCGCCCTTCATTCCCGCTTTTTCCACCAACCAGCCGGCAGAAATTTTTCCTTTTTTTATAAACTCTTCCGGGACGTCAAAGGCGAACTGTTGTTTGCCCGGTACGAACTCGACATTTTTAAAAATGCAACCGGTTGAGGCAAATCCTTGCGGTTGGGTCTTATTTCGATACTGTAAAAACTCAATCATCTTTTTTTTGCCAGCGATGTCCTCTGTTTTCTTGAGTCGCAGATGCGCGCGCAAAACAACCCCCGGCTGATTTTTAAATATACTGTGACGATAGTCAAATTCACAGTCATCATAGCTAAATGTGACGACCTCACCATCCCGATATACGTCGACTGAGGAGATGACATCTTTCATCTCACCGCCCATGGCCCCTGCGTTTCCACGTACAGCGCCACCAATGGTCCCCGGCACACCGACTCCCCACTCAAAGCCATTGAGGCCTGCTTTGACTGTTTCCTGCGCCAAGTGAACTGTGACGACTCCTGCGTCAGCTACAACGTCTGTATCACTGATGTTAATCTGATCTGTTTGTATGTTCACAACCACTCCTTGGAATCCTTGATCGCGGACCAGCATATTACTCCCCCCGCCCAGGATAAAATACGCCATACCCTCTGCATCCAAAAATTTCAAAAGTTCGACCAGATCAGCGGTAGTAGAAACCGTGACAAAAAAATCAGCCGGCCCGCCGATTTTAAAGGTTGTATGCTTGGCCAAAGGCTCGTTTACCTTTACTGCCCCAAATTCTTTAAGCTGTTGATACATACCGTAATTCCTTCTATACTACTCGCGTATGATATTTTATCTTACCCGTGACATTGAGCGGGCCTTGGGCGCCCCCCGGCTCCCTGACTTTTTTATTATCTCAAATGCCACCCCCTTTGCCAAGCAAATTGCGGCTGGGTATGACAATGTTTTTTTGGTTAATGAGGGAAGGCTTCTGGATACACGAGAATTGCTAGAATGCACTGCAGTACGCCAACATATCTCCGGTCTGACAAAACATCCACAGATTGTGGTTTTTAAAAATACGTCGTTAATCGAGCAGACCTGCAAAACACAGGGATGGGAGTTGTTAAATCCGCCCGCTGCTGTGGCTGATATGGTCGAACAAAAAATAT
>MFQB01000035.1:34874-50458 GCA_001784275.1 Candidatus Magasanikbacteria bacterium RIFCSPHIGHO2_02_FULL_47_14 | reverse complement strand
GCAAGCGAAAAAACACAACTCGACCTGTCGCGTGCATTATTTGTTGGTGAACTGGCACTTAACGGACAGGTTCGCCCTGTTCCAGGCGTACTTCCCATAACTTTATTTGCAAAAGACCGCGGGTACACGGCTTTTTTTGTTCCAGCAGAAAATGTCGCTGAAGCCTCGATTATTGAAGGAATAGATATTTATCCGATACAGTCACTTACACAACTGATACACCACATTACCGGACAAAAAAAGATTGCACCGGCGCCTACCCAACCGATTACAGACATACCTCGCGGTGAAACGCACACTGTGGACATGGCAGATATAGCCGGGCAGCCGTTTGCAAAACGAGCGCTTGAGATCGCTGCAGCCGGTGGCCACAATTTGCTGTTTTCCGGCCCACCCGGATCTGGCAAAACACTGTTGGCCACTGCATTCCCATCGATTTTGCCGCGAATGACAACTAAAGAAGTTACTGAGGTAACTGCAATTTATTCAGTTGCCGGTTTGCTTCCAAAAGACACACCGACCATCTTGCAACGGCCGTTCCGCACGCCTCACCACAGTGCCAGTTTGGTGGCATTGGTTGGCGGCGGAGCGCGACCACAGCCGGGGGAGGTGTCGCTGGCACACCGCGGTGTTCTGTTTTTAGATGAACTCCCTGAGTTTCCGCGATGCGTGCTCGAGAGCTTGCGCCAGCCACTCGAAGGTGGCGTCGTACATATCTCCCGTGCCCATGGTCGGGTGCAATATCCGGCACGATTTACGCTTATTGCAAGTTACAACCCGTGTCCGTGCGGGTTTGCAAGCGATCCGGAGAAAGAATGTTTGTGCTCAGTAGCAGAGATTTCTCGCTATCAAAAAAAGATGAGCGGCCCGCTTCTCGACCGCATCGACCTTCACGTCGAAGTCCCGCGGGTGGACATACATAAGTTAACTGAGACGGGACAGGCTGAACCTTCAGAGGTGGTTCGCAAACGAGTTGACTTGGCGAGAACACAACAACAAAACAGGTTTCAAGCAACTCTTTATGTTACGAACAGCGACATAGGAGCGCGAGATATACAACGGTTCTGTTCACTGCCTCCTCCTGTTTTGACGTTCTTGCAACAAGCCGGAAAAAATTTATATCTCTCCGGGCGAAGCTTACACAAAGTCATCAAAGTCGCCCGGACAATCGCTGACCTTGACCTGAAAGAAAAAATTGAAGTCCCTCATGTAGCTGAAGCACTTCAATTTCGAAAAAGAGAAAAATATACTTAACGTGTATACTTGAGTGGATTCACACGGGCGCCACTCACACGAACTTCAAAGTGGAGATGTGGGCCTGTCGATCGTCCGGTTGAACCCATGGCAGCAACAACCTGGCCTTGTTCAACTGCGTCTCCTACAGAAACGTACAGTTGTGACGCATGGCCGTAAAGTGTATTGACTCCGCCGCCATGATCAATGATAACGTAACACCCGTATCCGCCGTTCCAGCCACACTGTGACTTAATCACAGTTCCGGCTTTGGACGCGTAGAGTGGTGTGCCGACAGGTCCTGCGATGTCAACGCCGGTGTGTTTCCAACCAAAGTACTGCGTAATATGGCGAACACTGGTTGGCCAAAGGTATCCGGAACCTGCAGGTGCGCTGACTGATGGTGGCGGCGCTGCCACTTCACGCAATGCACGCGACGGGGTGGCGACGACTACACGCCGTTCCACCGGTTTTTCTCCACCCGGGATAAACAGCTCTTCTCCGATAACAATATCTGCCCCGTCTTTTTGCAGCTTATTCGCCTTCACAATTTCATCTACTTCGGCGTTATAGGTACGCGCGATCTTGGAGACAGTGTCTCCGGATTTTACAACATGGAGTACGCCACTTGCAGGTGGAATCTTTAACTTGTCACCGGGGCGAATATAGGAGCGCAACGACAGGTTGTTTGCCCACAAAACCGTCTCAATGCTTACTCCAAACCGCGCAGCGATACTGCCAATCACATCTCCTGACTGTACTTCATACTCCACAATACCGGTTCGCTGCGACCCTTCCTCTACAGCGCCTGGCGCGACTGTTGCGCCTGGAATAATACTCGGCTTTGCGACTGCCGAACCACCAAAACTCACTCCGACCATCTGCTCCGGAGACAGCCGAGAGCCGGTGAACTGGCTGTTCATACTATCTGCGCCTGCTGAGCCTTGCTTCCACGCCGGAATATCGGTTTCTGCCGTGTTCACCACTGCAACTTCTTCAACATCTATTTCTTGAAAAGGGAAGTCCTGGTCTCCCGGACCAATCAACTGATATAACAACGTCTGTTGTCCCGGGATATTCTTGACGTCTCGGCTATACAGCGTGCTATGGGGAATCATGACCACCCCCATGATTAAAAAAAACACAACCTGGAGTGTGCCGCGGCTGCCGATAAACTCTACAAATCGACTGTCAAACGGAATTCGGATCTTATCAAAAATTTTTTTGAACCAAACAGAGAGCTTATAAAACTTCAAACCCAATGTCCGTGTATAGATACCACTTATCTTTTTCAGAAAAGTCAGAATCCTCTGTCCTATCCAAAAAAAACCCCTCTTGAGATAGACAAAGAGATGGAGTATTGAAAGCAAAAACTTATAGCCGTAATACTTCATAGACGAAAGAGCTTTGGATTTCTCCAAAGCCAGACGTAGATCCATGGTACCATATTTCGGTCAAAAATGGTAGGCTTATGGTTACGGATTGACTTTTTGGCTTACCTTCGCTATGCTATAGATCCTAAAAATATTTTATGAACTACACCTCCAAAAAACTCCCCCAGTCACAAGTAGAGCTAACAATTACTGTCCCGGCCGAAGAATATAAGCCTTTTATGGAAAAAGCGGCCCAACGGATCTCTGCCCGGGTTGCGACGAAGGGATTTAGAAAGGGACACGCGCCGTATGATGTTATTGCCCGGGAAGTCGGTGAGATGAATATCCTGCAAGAGGCAATCGAGCCGATTGTGCAAAAAACCTATGTCGAGGCGCTGCAACAGGAAAAACTGGAAGTTTTGGGCATGCCGAAAGTTAACGTTGAAAAAGTTGCCCCGAGGAATGATTTCGTCTACACGGCGGTGGTTGCTTTGGTCCCAAAGATAAAACTTCCTAAAATTGAAGACATCAAAGTAAAAAAGGTGGTAAAAAAGGTGGAAGATAAAGATATTAAAGAAACAGTCGACGCCATACGCGGCATGCAAGCCAAAGAGGTGATCAAGTCAGGCAAAGCAGAGGGGACAGACAAGCTTGTGCTCGATATGGACATGTTTTTAGATAACGTCCCTGTTGACGGCGGGCAGGCCAAAGACTACCAGGTATACTTAAGTGAGGACCACTACATTCCCGGTTTTAACGAACATGTTACAGGTCTGAAAAAAGGAGACGAGAAAAAATTTCAATTGGACTTTCCCAAAAACCATTACCAAAAACACTTGGCAGGCAAGACAGTTGACTTCACTGTGAACGTAAAAGACGTCTACGAACGACAATTGCCTGAAATGGACGCTGACTTTGCAAAACGCCTTGGCCAGGAGAGCGTTGAAAAGGTGCAGGAGCTGATCAAAAGCAACCTATACGAAGAGGCAAAGCGCAAGGCAGACCAGAGCGCAGAGGTTGAAATTTTGGAAAAACTGATTGAAAAAACCACATTTGACGAGATTCCGGAGCTGGTGATCGACTCTGAAAAACACCGCATGTTCTATGAACTCAAACGTGACCTGGACAAAAATGGCATAAGCATTGAACAGTATCTTCAGGACATCAAAAAGAAAGAGGACGAGCTCTACAAAGACTTTACCGACCAGGCAACCAAACGCGGCAAGGCAGCGCTGATATCACGACAAGTTGCGATTGAACAAAATTTGAAGGCCACTGACGAAGAACTGGAAAAGGAAATCGAAATTATCAAAGGGTCATACCAAGGAAACGAAGAGGCGTTAGAGAATTTAAAACGCCCAGAGGTACGAGACTCGATTGCCATGACAGTACAGAATAAAAAAGTCATTGACTGGCTGAAAGAAAAGATTTTGGAAAAAGAAGAAAAATAACTTTCAAATCCCCCCGCTTGGCGAGGGGATTTTGTTGCCACAAAGTATGCGCCGTATTACAGTAAAAGTGGTGCCCCGGGCAAAACAGAACCGGGTGATTGGCACTGTGAATGATGATACAATAAAGGTGCGCCTGACCGCTCCGCCGGTTGATGGGGCTGCGAATAAGGCATTGGTTGATTTGTTGTCTGAAACATGGAACATCCCCAAGTCGCGGATTCAGGTTGTAAAAGGGGAGACGAGTCGGATGAAGCTCATTGAAATTGATTAGGAGGCGTGTACGTCTCTCGGAAACGCGATCACGCGGCCCAGCGTGCCGCGCGTCGCTCCGTGCTCGGCCTCGCTCTCCCCGATTGTTTCGAGGAACCATGCCCGCTCGGCCTGCGCAAGCTTCCTCGAAACATACACGCCTCCTATCAACCAGTAAGCAAACAAAAAACAACCAGCTCGGTCGTTCTTGAAAAGTTAATGTGTTGGTCTCCGGCGGCCTGCACTCCCATGTGGGATGCTGCAGGCCGCCGGGACCGTCTCCGCGCCTCGCTCAGGGGCAGACGCCACCCGGGGCGGCGTACTTACCGTTCCGGCAGACCTTCGGCTCGCCGAAGTTGTCGGCAAGCGCCTGGCCGCTGGTGGTGTGCGCGCCGATCACCGCGCCGGGCTTGTCGCCCGAGCTCCGGTTGATCGTCGCAGTCGCGCCGGCGGCACCGAGGAGAGCGGAGATGAGAAGCCACTTCATGAAAACCTCGCTTTCGTAGGGTGATCGTATCCGGGGTTCGAAGTCGTGGCGATGCGTCTCGCATAGATGAGGCCGTAGCCCATCCAATTGAGAACCGCATAGTATAGCAGAAAACACCACTTTTGTCAATCCTTTCACAAGAGTGATAATAATAATTTGGCTAAAACTAGATAAATTTTGCTTTTCTTATGCCCATACCACACCTGTTTCGCACCAAAAAATTCTGGATTCCTGCCGTTATTGGTCTGATTGTGGTAGGTGGTATTGTGGCAAAGAGCCAAAAGAAGGCTCCACCGGAAATCTCTACCACAGAAGCAAAGCGGCAAACCCTCACCCAGTCAGTGACTGAGACCGGGACCGTCGTCAGCTCCCTCAAAGTCGAGTATGGCTGGCAAAAAACCGGCGCCGTGACTTCTATTTTAAAAAAGGTGGGAGACCAAGTTCGTAAAGGAGAGGTAATCGCATCTATAGAAGGTACACAGGAAGCATTGGCCCTCGCCCAGGTCAAAGCCAGCCTTGACGCGGCACGTGCCGTGTTATCACAACAGATAGCCGGGGCAACAAACGAAGAGCGACAAAAATCAAACGCTACTGTTGAACAGGCTCGGGCATCTCTTGCCCAAGCAGAAGCGGCTCTCACAGAAACCAAACAGTCGACGAACGCATCTGTGGAGCAAGCAGAAAATACCCTGCTCACTGCAGAAAATAACTTGCGGCTGGTGCAGGGCGGGGAGGACAGTCAGCTCGTCACTGACGCATACGAGGACTTAATCGATACGTTAAAAAGCACGGTTGCGACACTATCGTCAAAACTAGGTGTTGCAGACGAAACTCTTGGCGTCGACAACAGCAGCGCGAACGACGCATTTGAATCGCTTCTGGGCGTCTTGGACGTAAATACAAAATTTCGTGCCGAGGTTTCGTACAAAGAAGCTCGCACATCGGTTGACAGTGTTGAAAATGCTGTAACAATACTTACCAAGAGCACCCCACACACGGTTGTGGACCAAAAGACCGAGTCAGTGGAAGCTGCTATTGAAAAAACACAAAAGGCGCTGCTCGACACGCGAGCACTTCTTGACAAAACCATCTCCGGAGACGACCTCACTGAGTCAGAGTTGAGTTCTCTTAAGTCTGACATCGATAGCGCGCGAAGTTCTGTAAACACTGCTGCCGCCAGTCTTACAACCTCAAAACAAGCAACTGACGGAGCGCGAAACTCACTGTCTTCATACGAGCTCGCCTATGACAAAGCAAAGACTGCTGTTGAGACTGCGAAGCAAGATGCTGAAATCCAGGTCAGAAAATCAGAGGCCGCGGTTGCGGTGCAGCGCGCGGCTCTTCTCCAAACACAGGCGGGGCACGCCTCTGTCGTTGCACCACCTCGTTCAATTGACCTTGCCTCGTACGAAGCCGACGTGCGACGCAATCAGGCGATTGTTGCTGACCGCGCAAAAGAATACGAAAAGACAAAGCTCATTGCCATGGTCGATGGTGTGATCTCGACGCTGTCAGTAGAAGTGGGGGAGGTCGTCTCAGCGAACACTCCGGTACTGACAATTCTGTCGCCCGAATTGACTGTTGAAGTTGACATCTCTGAAGCTGACGTTGCAAAAATATCTCCGGATGACATGGCAAAGGTAACACTTGACGCACTGGGTGAAGACACTTCATTTGAAGCTATTGTAAAACATGTCGACCCGGCAGAAACAGAAATCTCCGGGGTCGTATACTACAAGACAAAACTTTCATTTGTTAACCTGCCAGAAAATCACTCAATCAAACCGGGCATGACTGCAAACATAGAGGTCTTTACAGACAAGGCAGAAAACGTCGTCGTAATTCCGCAACGTGCGATTCTGGAAAAAGATGGAAAGAAAATCGTGCGCGTTGTGACAGACCAAAAGACAGGCTCGTTCGAAGAAAAAGAAGTTACAACAGGTTTGCGCGGTAATGACGGCCTGATCGAGGTTGCCTCCGGGCTTTCAGAAGGTGACCTAGTGGTTACATTTTTGAAAGAAGAGACAAAATAACTATGTCCCCGCTCATCCAAACAGAAAACCTCTCAAAAAAATACATCAACGGCGATGTGGAAACTTCGGTGTTGACTGACATCGACCTTACCATTGAAAAGGGTGACTTTGTCGCGATAATGGGGCCGAGCGGGTCTGGCAAATCGACGCTGATGCATATCCTGGGGTTTCTGGACCAACCAAGCAGCGGTGCCTATCTTTTTTCCGGCCAGGATGTTTCACAGCTGGACCGTGACGCGCTTGCTATCATGAGAAACGAACGTGTGGGGTTTGTGTTCCAGTCATTTTACTTGTTGCCACGGACCTCTGTATTCGACAACGTCGCGCTGCCACTTTTATATAGTCGCAAACCATTTCAAGAAGAGAAGGTAATCGCAGCAATCCAGGCGGTTGGCCTCGAACACAGAACACACCATCTTTCCAACCAACTGTCCGGTGGGGAAAAACAACGTGTCGCCATTGCGCGTGCCATTATTAATAATCCTGACGTTGTATTTGCAGACGAGCCAACCGGGAACCTCGACTCAAAATCCGGCAATCAAATTCTTACCATTCTTCAAAATTTTAACGACCAGGGACGTACGATTGTCATGGTGACCCACGAACAAGACACTGCTGACCATGCTAAACGAGTAATTCGCATTAAAGATGGTGTCATCGGGTCAGATACGCAAATAACCAACCGCCGTTTTGCCAAACAGGGCATGTTGCAAAAATAATATGTCGTTCACTACTCTTCTTCATATCGCTTTCAAAAACCTTCTTGTACAAAAACGTCGCACATTCCTTACCACGCTCGGCATTATCATTGGTATTTTTGCCGTGATTCTCGTTATGTCTGTGGGCGCCGGTGCGCAAAGTATTATAGTGAGTCAAATTGCCACTCGCGGCACAGATCAAATCGCGATTTTAGCTGGTGCCTCAGAGGAAGATGGACCGCCGGCACAGGCAATGGGAATTATGGTCACAACGCTCACGCGCGAAGACGGAGAAGCTCTTCTGAACGCGCAAAACGTCACACATCTCAAAACGGTGAACGCGTATATCTCTGGAAACAAGGTTCTATCGTGGAAAGGTGCACAGCAGTCAGTTACCTTTACCGGCACCTTGCCAAGCTACGCAGAGGTAGAAAATGTTACTATCGCGGACGGCGCTTTTTTTACGAGTGAAGAGGAAAAATCCGGGGCCAGAGTCATGGTGCTCGGTTCGTCGATGGCTGAAGAAATTTTTGGAAATAGCTCAGCACTAAACCAAACAGTCACGCTCGGTGACGTCTCTTTTCGAGTTATCGGCATCATGGAACCCAAAGGAAGTTCACCATTTGAAGACGTTGATCACGCAGCGCTGGTTCCGCTTTCTGTCGCTCAGGACCGGCTCCTGGGAGTTCGTCACGTTTCTTTTTTACGCGCGAAGGTGAGTGACGAACAGTATCTCGATCAAAGTGTAGAAGAAGTTCGTCAGACACTTCTTGAACGACATGGCGAAGAAGACTTCTCCATTCGCAACATCTCGGATGCGCTCGATATTATTCTTACCGTGACCAACGCGATCCGCTATTTTTTGGTAGCAATTGCTGCTATTGCGTTATTTGTTGGCGGAGTCGGTGTGATGAATATTATGCTGATTGCTGTGAAAGAAAAAACCAAAGAGATTGGCCTGCGGAAGGCTGCCGGTGCGCGCGACTCAGACATTCTGCGGCAGTTTCTTATTGAAACCGTTGTGATTACGTTGCTTGGAGGTGTGGTTGGTCTTGTCGCCGGTGTTGTCATCTCACTTCTCATCGCACTTGTCGTCAACTCACTCGGTTACTCATATACGTTTGTCATCTCACTTCCGGCAGTACTGGTAAGTTTAGGCACAGCAGCATGTATCGGGTTAGTATTCGGCATTGTTCCGGCACGACGTGCTTCCAAGCTCGACCCCATTGTTGCGCTCCGCTATGAATAAACGCCTTCTTCCTCTCACCCTTGCCTTACAAACCTTTCGCAAAACCAAGGCGCGAAGTTCTTTGACCGTTTTCGGAATTATGATTGGAATTGCCATGGTCATTATCGTGTTATCTGCAGGCAACGGCATGAAGTCTCTGATTTTAAGCGAGGTTTCGTCGTTTGGCGATAACTGGATTGATATTGAGGTCAAGATTCCCTCGACTCAAAAAAATTCTCAGGAAAACTCAAATGCCTTGGCACGGGGAGTGACCATAACAACACTGACCCAAGATGACATGGAAGCGGTAAAAGATATCTCGGCCATACATGCTGCATACGCTGGAATTACCAGCCAAGTCGTTGCTTCACGCGCACAAGAGAAAAAAAGAGTGACAGTGTTTGGTGTTACCCCCGAGTACCATGGCATCGACAAATCTGAAGTAGTGGAAGGTGACTTTTTTACAGACGCCGACGACCGAAGCGGGGTGCATGTTGTGGTCCTTGGTTCAGACATTCGGGACATTTTATTTGGAAACGATGAGGCGGTAGGAAAAACCGTGTCCATTGACGGAAAAACATACGAAGTCGCCGGCGTTATGGAGTCCCTTGGGTCAACGGCATTCATGAACATGGACGAGATTATCTACATTCCTCTTACCACAGTCCAGAGAGACATCATGGGCGTGCGTCACGTGTTGTGGATCATTGCCCAAATGAAAAAAGAAGCGAACCCCGAGGCGGTCGCAGAAGAAATCCGTGGAGTTATTAGAGAACGACACAACGTTTCCAACCCGGACAAAGACGACTTTTCTGTGACCACTATGAGCGAAGCACTCTCTCTGGTTGACACCATATTTAAAGGAATCACCGGACTTCTTGTTGCACTCGCAACGATCTCTTTAATTGTGGGTGGTGTGGGAATTATGAACGTGATGTACGTCTCGGTGGCTGAAAGAACCTTTGAGGTTGGCTTACGAAAGTCAGTCGGTGCTACAGACCGCAATATCTTGTCTCAATTTTTGGTCGAAGCGGTTATCATTACCGTCATCGGGGGCTTGTTTGGCATCGTTATCGGAGCAGCGATTTCCTTTTTTATTTCCCTCGGCGCCCGGTCGCAAGGTCTTACATGGGAGTTTTCAATCTCCTGGTTTTCCGTAGTGCTGAGTGTGTCTTTTTCAACGCTCGTAGGTTTATTTTTTGGACTCTACCCAGCCAAAAAAGCAGCGTCACTGGACCCGATCAATGCTTTACGGGAAGAATAAGAGGTCAACGAACGTGTTCAAAAATTCGGACGTCTCTCTTCAAAATTTTAGCCAATTTTAGTGACTGCACCTGCAAGTCGTACCGGGTCTGCAAATTCAACCAAAACTGTGCTGACATTTGGAAGTATTGACCTAAACGAAGAGCGGTGTCGGCGCTAACGGCTCTCTCACCATGAACAATTTCGTTAATTCGTCGCGCCGGAACTGCAATGTCTTTGGCCAGTCGATATTGGGTAACTCCAAGCGGCTTTAAAAACTCCTCGTTGAGAACTTCTCCCGGATGAACCGGCTGAAACCGAAGTATTTTGCTCATATTACTTAGTGATAATCTACGATCTCTACATCAAACGCATTGCTGTTTTTCCACACAAAACAAACTCGCCACTGTTTATTAACTCGGACGCTATGTTGTCCTTTTCTTTTTCCACGTAACGCTTCTAAGTGATTTCCGGGTGGGACTCGCAAATCTCTTAGGTCGGTGGCTGCGTCAAGTATGAGTAACTTTCTTAAAGCAGCCCGTTGAACTGAGGCCGGAACCCTCCGAGACCCCTCCAGACGAAACAACTGTTCGGTTTCGTCGTCCCGAAAGCTTTTAATCATATTGTCTATAGTAACGTGTCTCGTTAATATTGTCAAACGTTATCAACCCCTCCATTACTCCAGGGATTGCAGCGCAAAATTCTCCATGTGGTCTTGAATACACCCCGAACCAGCCCATATTTTTTTACTGCCTGGTGGCCGTACTCACTGCACGTTGGGTGGAAGCGACAGTAGCCGTCCGGAAAGAAGACTTTGGCCCACATACTGTGATCCGGAGAAAAAAGCTTTTGATACACCCGAATAGACCACAGCAGCGGATAGCGGGGGAGAAGTGTGAGTTTCCTAAAGCAAACCGCAGCCTTCATACCTTCTTTTTTAACACTCGTGCTCGTTGGAGCACAGAGAGAAGATCTTTTTCAATATCATTATACTCATGTCCAATTATCTCCGACTTGGCCACGATCACTACCAAATAACCGCTTTCGATACGTTCTTCCTTTAGTAACAGCCGAACAACCTCTCGCATCTGTCGCTTCACGCGGTTGCGCCACACAGCCCGTTTTTCTACTTTTTTGCTCACAACAAAGCCAAATTTTAGGTCGTCTACCTTGTAGCCTCGTTTAGGAAACTGCTCCAGGTTGGGCTGCCAGACTTTTGCAAGCACCAATGCGCCACTCACAAACCGACCGTTTTCAAAGACGATCTCAAAATCTCGTTTGCGAGTAAGTCGATTGATTTGGGGCAACATATTTACTTCAGTATACCAAAAATCCCCCCGATCTACTTCGGGGGGATTTCGTGTTATCTGGTTTTGCGCAAGCGCTTTCCTTTTTTCTCATCTGACACCGTCAAACGCTTTCGGCCCTTGGCTCTTCGTCTTTTCAAGACTTGTCGGCCCTTTTTGCTCTTCATGCGTCTTCGGAATCCATGTGTTTTTGAGCGTTTTCGCTTCTTTGGTTGATAGGTTCGTTTAGGCATAGTTGTGTATGAAAAACGTAACTAGTATACAGGAAAAAAACACACTTGTCAAGAAATGAAAATCGCGGTATTTTAATTATCCCCACTATCCACACCTTATCCCCATGTTACCCACTTTTTTGCTCTATTAAGCAATTTTTCAATTACCCAGACTGTGATAAAATGGAAAAAGTTCCTCTAATTTTCTTGCCTTACCACTCCTTACCGTTATGACTAACTACGAAATCTGGCAGGCTGTCCTGGCCGAATTTGAGTTAAAACTCTCGAAAGCTAACTTTACAACCTGGTTTCGCAGTACTTGCATTGGCGAATATAACGCCGGCCAGGTCGTTGTCTGTGTCCCGAACACATTCACTAAAAGTTGGTTGGAAAAAAAGTACCACTCTGATCTGATTAAGGCGATAGAACGAGTCACCGGGAAACCGGTGAAAAAAATCGAATATAAGGTAGAAAACGCCAAAAATATCCAGGAAAAGGAGTGTCTCATGCAACAAGAAGCTCCGGTCCAAGTTGTTCACACGCCGGTACACTCTGACCAACAAAAGCGGGCAACGAACTTCGGCCTTCAGCCTCGCTACACCTTTAGCACATTTATCGTAGGAAAAGGAAACGAGCTGGCTCATGCTGCAGCCCAGGCTGTTTCTGACCGCCCGGGCGAGGCATACAACCCGTTGTTTATCTACGGTGGAGTTGGTTTGGGTAAAACCCACTTGCTCCAAGCGGTCGGTCACGCCTTGCTTGCCAAAAACATTCACACTAAAATTTTATACGTCAGTTCAGAAAAGTTCACCAACGAGTTTGTGGCTGCGGTCAAAGAAGGACGCGGAAAAGAATTTAAGGACCGCTACCGTAACGTTGACCTCTTACTCATTGACGACATTCAATTTATTGCAGGCAAAGAGCAAACACAAGAAGAGTTTTTTCACACCTTCAACGAGTTGCACCAGCAAGGAAAACAGGTAGTGTTATCAAGTGACCGACCTCCAAAAGCCATTCCGGCGCTTGAAGATCGGTTGCGCAGTCGGTTTGAGTGGGGGATGATTGCGGATATCTCCGCCCCTGATCTTGAAACCCGTGTTGCGATTCTCCAGTCCAAAGCACAAGAAAAAAACTTTCGTGTTGCGCCCGAAATTTTTCAGCTTATCGCAACGTCAGTCCAAAGTAATATTAGAGAACTCGAGGGCGCATTGAATAAAATTGCTGTGTTCCACCAACTCAAGAGCACAGAACCGACAATGGAGAGCGTTCGGGCTATTTTGGCGAGTTTCGAAAGCCAGAGCATGCGCAAGTCAATCACACCGAGAGAAATTGTTAACGTGGTTGCGAAGTTTTTCGACATCTCAGTAGAAGAGGTACTGGGGAAAAGCAGAGAAAAAAAAGTTTCTTTCCCGCGCCAAATAATTATGTTTCTCTTACGTTCGGAACTTCAGATGTCATACCCGGCGATTGGACAAGAGCTCGGTGGGAGAGACCACACTACCGCAATTCACGCACATTCAAAAATAGAAAACTCAGTGGACGACGACCTCAAATTAAAACAGGACTTGGAGTTAATCAAACAACAACTTTACGCAAACAGTCCGTAAAACCTGTGCAAAACAAATACCAAAAGATGTGCAAAAACAAATACTTATCAACACACACACCAACGTCACATAAAAAACACACACCTCCGTCAACACAACACAAAACGTTATACCAAGTATATTAGACCACGTTTTATCTCTGTAACTGCCACTTATCCCCGCAATTCACTTACCTACTACCATCCACTAAATAAATATATTATGAAGTTTACGTGTACGAAAGAAAACCTGTTACGCGGACTCCAACTTGTGGGAGGAGTTGCAACAAAACCGAGTAATCTTCCCATTCTCAGCCATATTTTAATAAAGGCACAAGACTCAGGCGTTGCTCTTGTGAGCACAAACCTGGAGATTGCAGTGACGGCATCTGTCCGCGCGAAGGTGGACAAGACAGGAGCGTTTACTGTTCCTGCAAAAACCGTCGTTGACTTCGTGTCTTTACTTGGGGAAGAGTTGGTGACTGTGGAACTGGAAGGGCAGGAAGTACACATTCGCGGCGAGAGGTCCAAAACGAAAATTAAAGGCATGCCTGCAGAAGAGTATCCTGTGATTCCTGAGGTGGAACAGCAACATTCGTATTCAATTTCAGTTGATCACTTCCGTGACGCCTTGTCACGTGTTGTGTTTTCTGCAGCTAAAAATGATATTCGTCCAGAACTTTCCGGTGTGTACTTTGGTTTTTTTAGTAACGGAAACAAGGGTCTGGTAACTGCGGCAACAGATTCGTATCGTTTGGCAGAGAGTAAGGTTTCTGTGGATCAGGGAGACGACGAGGCAGCCTGTATTGTGCCTGCGCGCACGGTGTATGAGTTTGTTCGTCTTTTGAGCACTGCGAAGGAAGAGCAAGAAAAATTGGTGCGTCTTTCAGTAACTGAGAATCAGATAGCCTTACGTTATGACTCACTTGAGGTAACGTCGCGCTTGGTGGACGGACAGTACCCGGATTACACACAAATTATTCCAGCAAAATTTCAGACCACACTCGTTGCTCCGATTGACTTGGTCCAGACCATGATCAAGGCTGCCAGTTTATTTACGACCACAGGGGTTAATGCAGTTTCTTTTAATATAGACGCAGAAGAAAAAACCTTAAAGATCTCTTCGATTAGCACACAAACTGGCGAACATGAGTCAGTACTTGATAGTATCGAAGTTATCGGCGAAACGAATAACATCTTGCTGAATCACAGGTACGTACTGGATGGTTTACAGCACATGGTCAGTGGTGAAGTGGAGCTAAAAATGAATAGCCCTGAAGCGCCCTGTGTGTTTAAACAAAAAGAAAGTGACGATTACCTCTACATCGTCATGCCGATACGACAATAATCAAATAGTTTTTGCAGAACGCCACGCCATCTCAAAAAGCGTACGGTATGTTTGCACAATATTAGCCGAAGTAATTTGAGTGGCAAAAATTTGTTTTCGCAAAGAAAACAACACAAGTGTATTTCCGTAGATCATATTGTCTGACTGCGTAAACCTGCCCTCGTTGCGAATAAGTCGGATGTGGTGTCGTGGGTTAATGCGAAAGGACTCGCGATAATATCTGCGTGTTTCAACGTCGTCGTTTCCGATCTCCCTGGTCGGATTTTTTGATTCCGAAAGACTGGTATAAAAATAGTTAAGAACTTCCTTTTCAAAGTAGTCTAGCGCATCTTTGAGTGCGCCAAAAATGAGGAGCTCTTCGTTGGGGTGGGTGCGAAGGTAGGCAAAAATATCTCGGTAGGTACGACGCACTCCCGCGATACCGTCAGCAATGGTGATGTTTGGTTTTTCCGGGTCGAGGTTATGGATTGCTTGCAAAGATGGCAAGATCTCACGTGCCAACTTTTCTTTTGTTTGTGTGTCGTGAAGGATTTTTTGCGGAGAGGCAGCCTGAAAGAGTGTTTTGGAACCCTTATGCGTTTTTTTGATCAGCCCCTGTTGTTCCAGGTTTTCCAGGATAAGGTACACGGTCGGGCGTTTGAGGCTTGCGGTTTCCGCGATATGGAGCACCGATCCGGCGCCAAGCTGAAGGCAGGCTAAGTACACCAGCGCCTCAGTTTCAGAGAGGCCAAGTTCGGTAAGAGATTTTTTTAGGTCCATATGTTACAGGGTAGCAGTTTTTGTACTTTATGTCAAGTTTGTTGACAACATTTATATTTATTTTTTTGCTAAATAAAGCAAATCTTACAGTAAAAAGACAAATTTATGACATTAATATTGACATTCTTTACTCAATACTATATACTAAGCTGTTTCGTTCTTTTTACCCCCTTACGCGGAACCAAAACCACAGGAGGAAAACGATGCGTCGCATCGACCCGTTCTATTTTTTGCTCCGGTACTCGGTCCTGCGCGGACTCTTTCTCGCCAAGCTCACGCCCGACGAGAGGGCGTTCGTCGACGATAACCTCAACAAGCACCGGAAGGCCTGGTGGATCGCTGCACTGTGCACGTTCCCGCTGGTCTCCGGGATCTGGGG
>MFQB01000035.1:28640-34849 GCA_001784275.1 Candidatus Magasanikbacteria bacterium RIFCSPHIGHO2_02_FULL_47_14 | reverse complement strand
CACGTTCTGGATGTACGTCGCATTTAAGACCGCGTTCGTCACTATGTACCTCGCGCTTCTGTCGGTCACGCCGTTCACGACCTGGCCGGTCTGGACTATCATTTTGGTCGGAACGTTCTGGGCCTGCGAACAGTACGACACGACCGATGGGCTCAAGGCTGGCCTCGACGACGCGCAGCTTAAGCACTCGCGGGCTGCACTGCGGTTCTACGCGAAGCAGGGAATCCGGCCTGACGACCAGGCGGAGGACAAGGAGAAGTAACTCGGAGGGAACTCGGCGACGTGGACGTGCCGCACCGCACCACCACGTCGCCGTCCCAAATATTTTTATCCCGACCCGGTTTGGGGTCTGGTAGGAATTAAGGGAACTTATTCAACAGTCACGCGCAACGTATCGCCTTGTTGTGAAGTACCGGCAACGCGCACCTCTGTACTTAAAGTCCACGTGCCACGCTCCGGTGTTTCGCCCCAGGTAAAGGTGATTTGTCCGTTAAATAAGTTTGAGAAGTCTGAAATTGTAGTCAGTAAACTTTTGTGACCGGAATTTTCTTTTTCTTTGTAGATACGAACCTCTTGAATCTGATCCACCCGAAACGGTTCAAGAAAAAAGGCTCGTGGAAAGTCGCTTTGAGACAATGTCATGGAGTCACCAATCCACACAACCGTCGGCGACTCTTCCGGCGCATCAAAAATAAATGGAACTTGTTGCTCGACGTGGTTACCAACGTCGTCCTCGACAATAATGGTGAGCACGTGTGCCCCATTGGAAAAGTCACGTGCGTAGTACGACAAGTTGAATGGGTGTTCACGGATAACCCCAACGTACCTGTCGTCGATGCGGTAAGTTACCTTTGTTACTCCACGCGGTGCGCTCACACGAATGTCAGTAGTAACTTGTCTTGAACGCAATGTGGAGCTGGCTTGCGGGGCAAGCACCTGAAGCGATGGAATCAGCTCAAGGGAGTGAATATCATCGTACTCTGTTGGCGGATCTTCAAAACTCAAACTCCAGTTTGGTTCTGCTTCTTTTTTGCGACGGATCCAGTCTTGAATAGCATTTTCCCAGATTTGGTATTGAGGGTCTGCACCAGGATTTTCCGGGACAGGGCCGCGCGGGTTGTCTTTGTCGACGTAGTGCAGGATCGAGTGGGCCTGCACATACGTGCGTTCGACAATATACTCTGCCGGGGTAGAGGTCGTAGCGATTTTTCCTGTTATCTTGTCCACCTTTAACGTAATTGAGCCGCCCTGTGAACCGCGCAACACAGGTTTTTCTGCGTCATTGGGTGGAGCGGCAGGAAACGACTCAACCGGTTTGTCTTTTAGCGCCTCTTTCATGAAGTAGTTCCAAATCGGTGCGGCAACACGGACGCTGTCAAAGCCTTTTGTCATTGGAGTATTGTCAGTATTTCCTACCCATACGCCAGCGACCAAGCTCGGCGTATACCCCACGGTCCAGGCATCAACATAGTTGTTGGTTGTTCCGGTTTTTACTGCAACAGGTCGCCCCGGCAGAGTTAATAAGCTGCCGGAACCAAAGATAAATGAACGCGCCGCGTCGTCGGTCAAAACATTTGAAACGGTCGCAGCATGTTTTTGGTCAAGGACTCGTTCGCCGGAGGATGCCTTCCACTCCTGCAACACACTTCCGTCCGGCTCCTCTACTTTTAAAATAGAAACAGGTGAGTGTTTAACACCTGCATTTGCCAGAACTCCGTACGCACCCGCATGTTCGAGCAATGTGACCTCTCCGCCACCAAGCACTAAAGACAAGCCAAAGTCGCCACCACTGAGGGTTGTGTATCCAAGCCGTTCAGCGAACCCGACGCCCTTTTTTGAACCAACCAAGTAAAGGGTTTGAACCGCAGGAATATTCAACGACCCTTGAAGCGCCTGACGCATAGTGACCGGGCCGTTTTCTTTTAAGTTATAGTTTTTTGGTTCATACGGTTTACCGGACGCAGCAAAGTTTGTGTTCACGTCAAATAAAACTGTATCCGGAGTATATCCTTTTTCAAAGGCCGCAGTGTAGATAATGGGTTTGAAAGACGAACCCGGCTGTCGTTTTCCACGAGTGGCCACGTTAAAGTTTCCCTTAATGTCTTTGTTAAAGTAGTCACGCGAACCAACCATGGCAAGGATCTGGCTTGTTTTTGGATCCATGGCAACCAACGCTGCGTTGTCAGCGTCTGCGGCGTCCAAAAATGGTGTCCCTTCTTCTGTCACGGCCTTTTCTGCAGTTTGCTGCAGGTTCCAGTCAAGAGAGGTGATTACTTTAAGCCCGCCGGTATCAACAAGTTGTTCTCCATACTGTTGTGCGAGCTGTTCTTTTACGTAAAAGACAAAGTGCGGCGCGTCGATGTTTTCGTATCGGTCTTTCATCCCAAGCGGATCTGCCTGGGCTGCATTTTTTTCTTCCTCAGTAATAAATCCCTCTTCAAACATTCTTCGCAACACAAAGTCACGGCGTTCTTTGAGAGCGTCCGGATCGTTCAAGTACCGACTTGGGGCCTTTGGCAGACCTGCCAACGTTGCAGATTCTGCCAAAGTTAAATCTGAGACGTGTTTCCCAAAATAACTTTGGGAGGCTGCTTCAACACCGTAGTTGGTTGAACCGTAGGGAATTTCGTTAAAATAAATTTTAAGAATTTGTTCTTTGGTATACTTTTGTTCAAGTCGAACGGAAAGAATAATTTCTTTTGCTTTTCGAGTGAGCGTCTGTTCGTTCGTGAGGATGGCATTTTTCACCAGCTGCTGTGTGAGCGTGGAGGCTCCGCCGCCAACCCGGCTACTCCCAAAGAGTCCAAACACAACCGACCGAGCAATGCTCAACGGACGAATCCCACGATGTTCATAAAAGGCGGTGTCTTCTGTGGCTACAACCCCGTTAATCAGAGGTTTGGGCACCTCTTCCAACTCAACAAGAGTCCGTTTTTGTTCTGCAAATATTTCATAGAGAAGGTGCTCGCCGGTTCGGTCATAGATTTTGGTGCTTTGCGCCACCCGTCGATCATTGAGCTTGTCCGGGTCCGGAAGGTTGTGGTTTGCCCAGGCAAATAAGACAACAGAAAAAAGAAAGCCGGCAACACCAAGGCCCACTGTCATGTGTATGAGTTTTTTACCAAGTTGTTGTTTGGCCGCGGAACCGAGTTTTGGGCGGTATCGCCAGATAAAACGCGGGATTTTTATGAGGACAAGTGCGATGAAGAACCAGATAAACCGAAAAAGGCTAGTGATGATAGTCCATATTATCTGGGTAACCCGCCCTCCCCCCTCTTTTTTTATGGGTCGGTGGGTTTTGGGCTGGCTGTATGTACGAGGTGCGGCATGGGTCTCTGTTCGCGGGTCAGACTGGCGCACATAGCCGTAACTCCTGGTTTTTCGACCGGCCATATTTCTCTTATTTTAGCCAAGAATTGGCTTTTCACTCTTGACAAAAAGCCAATTGTATGGTATAGTAATGCTCACAAAATTTCAAGAACAAACTACCCTGGCTATAGTCCAGGGTATTATGTTTTTTAAGGCTTAAAAAACCTGCCACTATGAATTCACCAATCCGAACAATGTATCACAGCATGGGAGAGCGAGTTGTTGCCGCCGCTTTGTTACTCGCCTTGGTTGGCATTTCAGCTGTTCCTCAAATTGCTGCTGCCAAGGAAGACAGACCTACCTTTTCCGGCTCGATTTCTGACTCGTTGGTAGCGTTTAAGACAGAGCTGCAAGAGCGTGGCAGCGACTTTCTTTCTTTGGTAAAGGAAGAGGCGATCGCGGCAGAGGGCGCTGAGTTTCCGGTTGCCTCTGAGCGAGAACCGTCAAAGACCATGAAGATGTTAGCCACTGCGTATTCGAGTGATCCTAGACAAACCGACTCCACCCCGTGTATTACAGCAAACGGTTTTGACCTGTGTTCGTACTATGAAAAGTACGGCAATGGCAACACCATTGCGACAAACATTCTTCCGCTCGGAACCGTTGTTCAAGTGACGGTTGGAGACGAGGTGAAAGAGTATGTGGTCCGCGACAGAATGAATGCGCGATATAACGGCCAACGTCGCTTAGACATCTGGATGCCCTCTACTCCGGAAGCCAAAGCCTTTGGAGTGAAGTGGGTAGAGGTGAAGGTATTTCCAAAAGGCGTTGGAAAATAAGTGTTTACGAAAGAATCCCGACGAAATCGGGATTCTTTTTAGTTATTTTAATAGGTCTTCCAGTTCGCACGAAAGAAGCGTGGATCTATCAATCATTACCTGTTCTTTTCGGTCCAGTTTATCTGCAGGTATCAGTATCAATTTGGTTGTAATGCTGTCGCCGAGTATTGCGCCATTCGTTTTTTTAAGGTAGTCCTTGTTTTTTTTGTTAAAGAGGGTGGCATACTGCAGCATTTTTTCTTTCGTTGTTTTTTTGTCCCTGGTTTTATCATCGTTAAATTTAGTTGTTTCTTTAATTTTTTCATCTATCAATATTGTTAAGTTGCCTTCTTTAAAAATAAACCAATCCTCAGTAATTTTGTAAGTGATTTTTACATCTGTTTTATCTTCTGTTTTATACCAGTATTCAAAAGAAAACACGCCGGAGCGAAAGTCTCTGTAAATATTTATGTTTGTCAACGCAATCACAGTATTTATTTCATACTCACCGCGTAGGTGCATATAGCTTTCCAGCCAATTTTTTAGCCAGTTTTCAATATACGTTTGGTTGACAAAAAGGGGAGATAGGTCGTTTTTTAAGTTGGTATTATGTACGCGGTTCATTTTTAAGGTGAGTTTGTCAAAAAGTTCTCGTAAATTTGTTATATCGATATCTTTGGCCTTCAAATAATCAAGGTCAGGCACGATTTTTTTGTTCATATACCACAAAAGATCATAGATATCACGCCCTTTTTCTTCATATAATATCCCATTAACGCCACCGCGCTGTCCGCGCAAAAGGATGGCGGCTATTTTACTGGCCATCAACGATGACATGTTGTAGGTCTTAATCACAAAAGAAAGCTGGCTGCGGTTTACCGGTATGCGTTCCGTCACTGTTTTTGGGGCCGCAAAGTGGTTCAGGTCTATTTTTACAATGATTTGTTTCGAGTGAATATTCATGCCAACCAAGTCGCCGATATTAAAGCATAGACGTAATCCGCGATCAGTTGTTATTTTGATGGTGAACAGTTCGGAGCCCAAGTTGAATGTATCTTTGAAGTATTTTCCCACGTTGTCTTTTAGTTTATTCAAAAATGGGGCATCAATTGTATGTGCAATTTCAAAGTCGAGATCAACTGACATCCGATCCAGCTCATGGCATATCCGAAGCGCGGAACCGCCATACATAACCCAGTTACTGTATTCCGGGTGATGATAAATAAAATTCAACACATAATACTGCAATTCCTCTTTGAGAACGTTACGTACTGTTTCGGCATCAGTCGTGCCGCGTGCCATAGTACTGTTAGTTTTCTCTTGAAGCATTAAAACGAGCTGATTACTTACTGACATACTTTTTTATCATAGTAAAAAATTTTTCTCGTTCATTTTTATCCATTTCATTAAAATCAATGCGTAGTTCGGAGATCAGCAACTTTACATTCTCTACATTTAATCCGCCAAAACGGCGAGTTTTGAAATAGAGCAAGTCAAACAGTGCCTTCGCGGGGGAGGCGATGAAAAAGTCAAATTCTCCTTTCACCAAAAAGAAATCGGTGAACAGTTCGTTCTGTATGGACTGGTAATAAAAGTTTCCTATTTTTGTTTGGTAGGTTCGCGTGACTTTGAGAGTGACGGAAGTGGTGACGCGAATTATTTCCGTAGCGAGGTTGTAATACTGCAGCGCTGTCCATGAGCTGATGTATGATGGCGCACGGAGCACGTTGGCGATAAAAAATAAATAGGAAGTATCATTTTTGTTTTTATCAAAAAAATCAGCAGACACATAACATCCATTTTTTAAAGGAATTATGTCCTTTCGCTTCAAAGACCGGCTGATGTAGGTATCAACTGTAGCGCTTTTGAGCCCATACTGCTCGCTCAGTTGGTAGATGGTTTTTTTATTAAAATAAGGCAAGTCCTTCAGCTGGTCCAGCAGTATTTCTCTATATTTCATATTTATGATGATAACGTACCATAAATGAAACAGTATGTCAAGCGGGCGTGCCAGCCCAGCCCCTTGATGTTTGTTGGAGTATATGATAAAAGGGCTGTACCAAACCCTGGTGAAGGAGGAGC
>MFQB01000035.1:25473-28622 GCA_001784275.1 Candidatus Magasanikbacteria bacterium RIFCSPHIGHO2_02_FULL_47_14 | reverse complement strand
CTCGCACGTGCCGAGGAGAAGACGTGCGATGGCGTCTTCTCGGGCGAGGAGGTCTGGGCGATCATGCAGGACGCGGGCCTCGCGCTCGAATTCATCCGCGTCGCGATGAGTCCCGAGCATGTGGAGATTGGTTGCTTGGTCATTCGGGCCGCTTTCACGAGCAACCAGTAACAGCGCCGGCGTCGCGCCGTCCCTCACTTGGAACAACGCGTTTCGTGGTGAGGGGCGGCACAACACTTTAACCACAAGTGTTTTTTGTTATGAGGTACGGGTGGGAATTGAACCCACGCATAGGGGTTTTGCAGACCCCTGCCTTACCACTTGGCTACCGTACCATGCTTAAAAGCATGTGAGAGCATACCATAGAGCGGTCGAATATTCAATATAGAAGAGATCTGCTACAATGCAGCATATGTCAGAGACTTCTCAACCGCGGTTTGTTATTATCGATGGGAATGCGATTATCCACCGCGCCTATCATGCACTACCACCCCTCACAACCAAAGATGGGACCATGGTTAATGCTGTCTTTGGGTTTACCTCGATGTTGTTAAAAGTCTTGAGCGATCTCAAGCCGACACACATTGCCGCCACCTTTGACCTCGCCGGTCCCACGTTTCGAGATGAGCTGTATGATAAGTACAAGGCAACGCGCGTGAAGGCGGACCAAGACCTCTATGATCAGATTCCGTTGGTGTATAAGATGGTTGAGGGATTTCAGATTCCTATTTTTACACAACAAGGATACGAGGCCGACGATATGATCGGTATGATTATGGCCAAGGTAAAAGGATTGCAACCGGAGATGAAGGTAACCATTGTCACCGGTGATAAGGACATGCTGCAACTCGTTGACGATAAGCAGGTTGAGGTATATTTGCTGAGGCGCGGGATGTCTGATGTAAAGTTGTACGACGAAGAGGCGGTGCAACAGGAGTTTGGTTTTGGACCAAAACTGATTCCCGACTATAAGGCCTTGAAAGGAGACACGTCGGATAATATTCCCGGAGTGCACGGAATTGGCGAGAAGACTGCAAAAGAACTGATACAAAAAGTGGGGGGTATTGAAGAGATATATCAACAACTTGGTAAGAAAACTTCAGAGTTAAACAAAATGTTTAAAGAATCTGTTTTGAAAAAATTGCGAGAAGGTAAGGCCGACGCCGAGATGAGTAAGATACTCGCGACCATTGTGACTGACCTTGATGGATTTGAGGTCGTATTAAGTGTGTGTGCAGTGAAACCGTGTGACGCTGCTGTCATTAAGCCACTGTTTCACTCGTTTGAATTTTTTACTTTACTCTCTCGTGTCCCAGGTATAAAAGAAGCGACTGCTCACACCAACACAGAAACTGGGGCAAAAGAAACCAGAAAGAAGCGGCTAGTTCGAGTAAATGCCTCTTCGCTAAAAGAAACGTTGTCTGCCCTTAACAAACAGAAACGCTTTGCATGCAAGGAGTTGCTGACCGGGACCGATGTTTTTTCCGGAGAGATTCGTGGGTTTGTGTGTGTGACACAGGAGGCTGCTTATTATATAGAATTAAAAATATTTTCTGCACAAGAACAAGAGGCGATATTTGATATATTTAGAAGTAAAAAAAATACAGTTGTTGGTCATGACATCAAACAGTTGGTAAAGGCGCTCATTCACCAGCATGTTGAAGTAGGGGCCCACTTGTTTGACGTGATGGTTGCGTCGTATGTTATTAACTCAAGTACGCGTGCACACGACCTGCGTACGCTGGTGGTTCGTGAACTTGGAAAAGAGATGAAAGACGCGGTTGACCAGTCAAGTTTGTTCGGCGCCAGTCCGGACATCGCAGCATATGAACTGCAGTTTGTGTTGGAGCTGTATGTTTTATATGCAAGAACCTTGACAGAGACAAAAAATGAAAAGTTGTTTGAGGACATTGAGATGCCGCTTATTTCAGTACTGGCTCGGGTGGAGTTGCACGGGGTTGCGGTTGATGAGAAAAAGTTGAAAGAACTGTCAGAGACAGCGGAAAAAACCCTTGCCAGTCTTACGAAAAAAATTTGGAAAGAGGTTGGACAAGAATTTAACATCGCGTCGCCAGTGCAGCTCCGCGACATTTTGTTTGATACATTAGGTTTGCCGACCGAGGGGATTAAAAAAGGAAAGACAGGGTACTCCACAGCGGCAAGCGAGTTGGAAAAGCTGCATGGGGCACACCCGGTGATTGAGCTGCTTGAGGAACACCGAGAGTTGTCCAAGCTCCAAAATACCTACGTATCTGTTTTGCCGACATTGGTGAACAAACACACAGGGAGAATTCATGCGAGTTTTAATCAGGCAGTTGCAACTACGGGCCGGCTATCGAGTTCAGATCCCAACTTGCAAAATATTCCCATACGAACACAGATGGGCCGCGAGATACGAACTGCGTTTGTTGCAGAACAAGGGCACACTTTGGTGGCGGCAGACTACTCGCAGATTGAGCTGCGCATTGTTGCATCTTTGGCAAAAGATAAACGGTTAATAGAAATTTTCGAAAAGGGCGAAGATGTGCACCTTGCCACGGCCGCGGTAATCAACGGTGTCGCACTGAAGGATGTTACCTCAGAAATGCGATCCGCTGCCAAAGGGATCAACTTTGGTGTGTTGTATGGCATGGGAGCTTTTGGACTTTCATCGAGAACCGGTATCACGCAGTGGCAAGCGAAGGAGTTTATTGATGCGTACTTTGAGAAGTTTTCCGGAGTAAAAAAGTGGATAGACAGTACCTTGGAATTTGCCAGAGAAAACGGGTATGTTGAAACATTGTTTGGGCGTCGGCGCTATATTCCTGAGCTTTCGTCTGACAACTATCAGTTGAGAAGCGCCGGTGAACGCATGGCAGTGAACATGCCGGTTCAAGGGACTGCTGCCGATATGATGAAGTTGGCAATGATAGAAGTCGATGCACAAATAAAACAGGATGAAACTATTAAAATGATTTTGCAGGTTCACGATGAGTTGGTGTTTGAAGTTAACAAGGGCCAGGAAGAAAAAGTGGCTGCCCAAGTCCGAGAAGTTATGGCAAAGGTAGTGAAGTTGGGTGTGCCGGTTGAGGTTCATATTCGTACCGGTGAACGCTGGGGCGCTGTCGGATAAAAGTTGACGGGGATTTTTTTTATTTCTATACTCACCT
>MFQB01000035.1:25196-25389 GCA_001784275.1 Candidatus Magasanikbacteria bacterium RIFCSPHIGHO2_02_FULL_47_14 | reverse complement strand
GCTTTTCTTCTTCTTGGAGGCAATGGAACGGTGGTGTTCATACATGTAGCGCCACCGTTCTCATCTGCAGACGAGCCATTCTGACTGAGGCGCATGCCTCTTTTTTATTTATCACATACAAAATCTCGAAAAAATACAGACAAGTCCTTTATTTCATGATACAATAACTGAAGTGAAGTGAATCTCTTATACG
>MFQB01000035.1:24763-25185 GCA_001784275.1 Candidatus Magasanikbacteria bacterium RIFCSPHIGHO2_02_FULL_47_14 | reverse complement strand
TTCTTCCATATAACAATAAAAGCACCCCTTCCTGTGATTCAGAATCGAATCTTGCGTTTTAAAGGAAGTGGATATCCTGTCCTGGTAGTGACGGGAATTTTGTTGTTCTTCATTTTTTCTATTGCACTTTTATACAAGAGTGTCGTGCTTGCCGCCGCACCGCCTACGATCATTACGTATCAAGGAAAGTTGCTGGAAGATGGAGTGGCGGTAAGCTCAACACAAGCAATGGGTTTCTTGATTTATGATAACGTTGCCGCAGGTTCGCTTTTGTATACTGCCTCAGGCAGTCTTCCTGCCACCTCGACCTTGTCGATTACGCCAAGCTCCGGTATTTTTTCTGTAAACTTGGGAGGAACAGGCACGAATTCACTCAGTCCAACAATTTTTGCCGATAATACGGATTTGTTTTTGGAGATTTG
>MFQB01000035.1:10050-24695 GCA_001784275.1 Candidatus Magasanikbacteria bacterium RIFCSPHIGHO2_02_FULL_47_14 | reverse complement strand
ATCTGTTAGGAATCAGTGCCTCAACAACGGCTACATCTACCTACATTCCAATTTCAAGCGCCAACGGCAACTTTTCATTTACCGGGACTCCCCAGTCTGCTGCCATAGGCGGCGGCGTCGTGTATATCAACCCTGCGGCTGCGGATGCAAACGAAACGTTGTTTGGTGTTGCGTTGAACGGCAGCGAACGACTGCGTTTAGACGAAGATGGCGATTTATATGTAAACGGATCTGCCAATGTAACCGGCACGCTCCGAGTGAGTTCGACAACGACCCTGGATTCGCGGCTCATAGTCAGTAGCACGGTTTTAACAGGAGACGTCCTTCATATTCGGAACAATGGTACTCCGATATTTGTCGTTGACAAAAATGGGAACGTCGGAATTAACACCTCAAGCCCGGCTGTTGCTTTGGCAGTCTCAGGAAAATTAATAGTGACAGACACAAGCACGTTGCAAGGTGTTGAGCTGGCAGACTTGGTTGTCACCGGAGATACGGCCGGCATTAGTTTTTCTGATTTGGACGACATAGCAAACGTCGCTATACTTACTGCGGAGCAGACATTCACAAAACAAAATTCTTTTTCTGCAACGACAACGCTTGCCACAACCACGGTGAACGGGCTACTCACTTTGAATGGCCAAACCTCAGGAATTAGTTTCGACGACCTTGACGATACCGCAGGCATAGCTCTGCTTGCAGGAATACAGACCTTTACTGGAACCAATACTTTTTCCGCGACGACAACGCTTGCGACCACCACGGTGAACGGGAGACTGAATGTGGACTCCGGCACGTTGTTTGTCGATCCGGCAAATAACAGAGTGGGCGTTAATTCAAGCTCGCCCCAACACAGTTTTGTTGTGAATGGCGAAAGTTATTTTACGGCGACAAGCACGTTTTTAAATGGGTTGGCGTCCTTGTACAACTCTGACATAGGCCCCCTCAATTTTGCGGCTCTTCAGATTGGAACCAGTACTATAGCCGGTAGAGGAGGCCTCATTAGTCTGGTTGGAAACAGCACAAACAAGGCAATGATATCGCTGAATGACGGTGACGAAGCGGGTGCTGCCTTGGAGTTAACTGCAACTCAAGGCAACTTACTTCTTGGTTCGGATAATGTATATGGGAGGATTATTCTGAGTGACTCCAATAACAATACGTTCTTCTACCTCTCCGCGACGTCAACAGATGACTCGTATATTGTGGGTGATTTTCTTATCGGGGAGTCAGCCGAAGCAATTACCACATCAACCTTTGTATTGAGTGGTGATGATGCCTATGTCCACGACTTGCTTGGTGTCGGCGACAGTCTCTTTGTAGAAAATGCAATTCATGTCGGCACAAGTTCTCTGCATTTAACCGGCGCTACCTCAGGCGGACTGATCTCCATGACGAACGGGCCACTCACGATTGATAGCGCCAGCAACCAACTCAATATCAACACACTAAATAATCGAACAGTCATATTTGGAAGTGGTCTTGCCGGCTTCAACTCGTCCTCCCCGCAGTTTCAACTTTCAGTTGGAGGCACATTCGGAGTGAGTAGTACCAGTACCCTCGCCGGAGTCAATGTGAATGGAGCGCTGACAGTCAACGGAACCGTTTCAGGTATCAGCAGCTCTGATTTGGACGATGCAGGCGATGTCGCAATGCTCAGCGCCGATCAGTCGTTTACAGGGGCAAAAACCTTTACCGCAACTACTACGTTAGCAACAACCTCACTTACCGGACAGTTGAGTGTGGGAACTGGATTTAATGTCAACGCAACAAATGGAAGAGTTGGAATCAGCTCTACCTCTCCGCAGTTTGCTTTAGGAGTCGGTGGGACGGTGGGACTCTCCGGCACAACCACTGTTTCAGACGTCCTGAATGTGAGTGGAAGGGTTTCAAAACCGGTGGTTGTTGGAAGTTTTACCAGCTCAACTGTTCTCGGTAGTGCAAGTGAGATTGTAGTGGTCGGAGACTACGCGTACGTCGGGAGTGGGACAGGAACACTGTCGATTTTTGACATCAGTACCCCGACGAATCCGACATTCGTTGGGGTATTTACAAACACGGCGTTGATCAGTGGGCGGGTAAGTATCGCTATTGCTGGAAAGTATGCGTATGTCTCTAACGGGGGCGGAGGCGAGGTCGTCGTTGACGTATCTGACCCGGCAAATCCCTCCTATGCGGGGGAGACCCCGGGCTTTGCTTTAGCCATCCGTTTTCCTGTAGTCGTCGGAAATATGGTCGTGGGCACGGATATCGTCGGTAACTCCAACCCCGTTATTTTGGATGTAACAAATCCAACGCTACCTCAACGTATAAACGCCGTCGGTTTTGGCTCAACCGACAGCCCGTCCGACATTGCTGTCAGTGGGAGGTATGCATTTATTACCAACAACAGTAACGACACATTAACGGTTTTTGACATATCGAATCCACTTGCTGACACAGAGGTAGGCACTGTAGTAAGTACGTTACTAACAAAGTCCAGTGCTGTGGAGATACGAGGAAATCACGCGTTTATTGCCGCCGGCCGCGATGCCTTTGCTGCTTCTCCTACCAACGGCGCCCTTGTTGTTGTAGATATCTCTAACCCCTCGACTCCGGCGGTGGTTGGCTCCATTACCTCCTCCACTGCGTCAGTGTTGGATGCCTCGAAGATCGCAGTGTCCGGAGACTACGCGTTTG
Organism: Candidatus Magasanikbacteria bacterium RIFCSPHIGHO2_02_FULL_47_14; assembly: GCA_001784275.1. Lineage (GTDB taxonomy): Bacteria > Patescibacteriota > Patescibacteriia > Magasanikbacterales > UBA922 > MFQB01. The sequence goes on along the minus strand of MFQB01000035.1, from coordinate 22,016 downwards.
TAACCGGTTATGGAAGCGATGCTTTGTCGATTATTAACGTGTCAGACCCAACGTCTTTAGACGAAGTCGCCGTCATAACAAGCAGCACAGAACCACTATTGGATGGTCCGACCGGTGTTGCCGTGTCAGGAAACTACGTGTACGTTGTTTCTGAAGATACAGCCTCACTGATAGTGGTTGATATCACCGGTGCAAAGATTGCCCATGCCGATATCGGAGCGGCGCGAGTGTCCCAGTTACAGGTGTTGGGCAGCACAAACTTTAACAACTCAGTTCACATTCGTGGCGGCTTAAACATAGGTGAGGGGGGCCTTCTATTGCGTGGTGAGTTTGGGATTATTGCACCGACGTCGAGCGTTAGCGCTACAAACACGTTGCGTTTTTCACACGGGGTTCAGTTTTTATCCAACGTTACCTCGTCGGCCTCGCATGCCTTTGTTTTTGACACCCAAAACACGTTGACCACAGGAACGAGCACCTACTTACTCTCTATACGAAATGCAGGGACCAGGCTATTTTCCGTTGCAACCAACGGTGACGTTCACGCTGCAGGTGACTTGTTTGCGGCGAGCGCCACAGTTGGTACGAGCACAAACCCTGGTGACCTTGCCGAACGAGTTGATGTTGCGCCGGAAGAGTTTATTGAACCGGGGGATGTGCTTGTCGTGGACCCGGACGAGACAGATCGCTATCGACGCAGCTCTTCTGCTTATGCCGCTGAAGTTGCCGGTGTCGTTTCAACCAACCCAACTATTACTATTGGCCGAGGAAGAACAGAATCAACCTCTGTCATGGCCATGGTTGGACGCGTACCGGTAAAAATGTCTGCAGAAAACGGTCCGATTGAACGGGGTGACTTGTTGGTCACGGCAACTTTAGCCGGCTACGCTATGCGCTACGATCCGGCTCGTGACGACGGTTTGCGAACAGTCAGTATTATTGGTGTGGCCTTGGAACCTTTGGAGGAGGGAACAGGAAAGAAAATGGCGTTAGTCCGAACGGGTTGGATTAATAATCGACATCAAAGCATTGCCGAGATTCAACATAACCTAATAGACATTGCAGAAGCGAGCGGCGTGGCTTTGGCACAAAATCCTGTTGAGTTGAATGTAGTTGAACAGGCAAATGGACAAATAGGTGAGGTGCGGGAGAATTTAAATTTGAATGGATATTACATTGTGAACGTTGCGGCTTTGTTTGGGAAAGACGATCGTTGGCAGATCGACGAAGACGGACGATTCATCACAAAAGTTGCAACTTCGGACGGGAGTACGTCACTGTATGCGCTGCAGTCACGCGAAACAGAGTACATCTTTTCCGGTTCCGGCGAACTGAACAACGGAACGGCGCGTATCGACTTTGACACGGTGACACGTGATATTATTGATCCGGAGCAGCCTGTCAAAGTAACGATTACGTTAACAGAGCAGGCAAAAGGTGTGTATGTGACGGAAAAAGATGTGTTGGGATTCAGGGTGAATGAGTTGGAAAATGGAAACAGCAACGCAACATTCGACTGGCTTGTGATTGCACGGAGGAAGTTGGGTGAAGAAGCGGTGCAAGAAGATGAACCGGTTGTGGAGGAGCAACAGGAAGAAGATCAGGAACGGGCAAATGAAGAAGTGGAAGTCCCTGTCGCAGAAGAGCAGGTCGTTGAACAGCCGCCGGCGCAGAAGGTTCAAGAAGAGCCGGCGCCAAAAGAGCCTGTGCCGGCAGAAGACCCGCCTGAAGCAAATCAAGGGGTTGTTGTTGAAGAACACGCCGAACAGCAACCTGCGCAGGAAGCACCACCAGTAGACCTCCCTGCCGAGGCTGCGCCTCCACCACAAGAAAATCCTAATGTAGAATAATATTTTTGTATGTATACAACCATTATCAATTTGGTCATTGAACAAGTTGGTTTTATCATTGAATACTTTGGACTTGGGATTGTAACGGTTTCAGTAGTAGCCGCCGTATATAGGGTCGTGCTTCCGGAATATACAGTGGAGTCGGTGCGAAGGTTTTTGGGGAAACGCATTATTTTCGGGTTGGAGTTTATCATCGCTGCTGATATCTTGCTTGCTACAGTTGCAACCGACCTGAACGAAGTTCTTCGTTTGTTTGGCATAGTTTTTATCCGAGTGGTTTTAGGGTGGGGATTGAGAAAAGAAATTGGCGTGAAGTAATCTATTTGTTGACAAAACAGGAGTTTTTTTATATCCTACGCACCTACACGGGCCTGTAGCGTAACGGTTATCGCGCCTCCATGGCATGGAGGAGACTAGGAGTTCGATTCTCCTCAGGTCCACTCATATGTTATCTATTGGTATTGTTGGTCTTCCGAACGTGGGTAAATCCACGCTTTTTAATGCGCTCACTCGGAGCAAGCAGGCTGACGCGCAAAATTATCCCTTTTGTACGATTGAGCCCAACATAGGGGTCGTTGAGGTCCCTGATGTTCGTTTAAAACAACTTGCCGACATCTCACATTCTCAAAAAGTGGTACCAACCGCAATTGAGTTTGTGGATATCGCCGGATTGGTCAAAGGTGCTTCTGAAGGCGAGGGCCTGGGGAATAAGTTTTTGTCTCATATTCGTGAGGTGGATGCGATTGCTCATGTTGTGAGGTCGTTTCAAGACAGCAACGTTATTCATGTACAGAACCGAGTGGACGCGACCGACGACGCTGGAATTATTAACCTGGAGTTGATTTTGGCAGACTGGCAAACTGTGAGTAAGCGCTTGGAAAATACCCAAAAGAAGGCCAAGGGCGTGATGGCTAAAGAGTTTCAGAAAGAACTTGATCTATTGGTCCGAGTGGCCGCCCATCTCCAAACAGGCCGCTTGGCGCGAGAGCTCGAGTATGACGAGGACGAGGCCGTAATCATGAAAGAACTCTGTCTATTGACCATGAAGCCGATGATGTATGTAGTGAATGTGGACGAGTTGGGCAAAGACAAGCCGGTTATTGAACAAGGAGTGCCTCACGTTTACGTGTGTGCCCGGCTGGAGGCCGAGTTAGCTGACTTGTCACCAGACGAGGCAATACAACTCATGAAAGAGTCAGGCATTTCTGAGAGCGGACTGGATCAAATGATACGAGCCGGATATGAACTACTGGATCTTGTAACGTACTTTACCTCAGGGGAGCCTGAGACACGGGCCTGGACAGTAAAGCGTGGCACCAAAGCTCCCGACGCTGCCGGTGTGATCCATACAGACTTCATTAAAGGTTTTGTAAAGGCAGATGTGGTGCAGTGGAAGGACTTTGTCGAGGCAGGTGGGTGGTCACGCATTAAAGAAACAGGAAAACTCCGCTTGGAAGGTAAAGAATACGTAGTTCAGGACGGGGACACAATCTATTTTCACATAGCAACATAGAAATTTGTATACTCCTGCGTATACAAATCATTGACAAAAGTGGTTTTTTGTGCTATACTGAGTGTATAGTGAATAAAAAATAAATATAAAAACAAACATATGGCCATCCCATCAAGGAGGGTGTTTGGTGTCACCCTAAAAAGCGAGTTTTCATTTATTTATATATATCTGGTTGCCGGTATCAGTTTGTTGATAGCGGTTTTTTTATTTATCAGCCCAGCCAACGCTCAGGCAGAAGAGGGCGTGAGCGAACCGGCCGCTGTTGAGACACCAGTAGAGCCTGCAACAGAGCCAGCAGCCGAGGAACAGGTGGACCAGGTTGTTGTGAGTGAATCAGACGAGCAAGTCACTCACGAAGATTTGGAGGTAAAAGATGCGCAAGTTTTGCCAGACAGCCCGTTGTACAAGTTCAAACGTTTCGGAAGAGGACTCAAAGAAGCTTTTACCTTTGACCCGGTTAAAAAAGCCGGGGTGCGGCTCCAAAATGCCAACCAGGAGTTGTTTGATGGCCAGAAGCTGCTTGGGCAGTCAGAGGGAGATGACAATAAAACTGAAGCCGCGCTGGACGCCATTGGAAGATTTGAGAAAAAAATTACCACCATTAGCGAGCGTATCGGCGGTTTGCAAGTTAAGAAAGAGCAAGGAGATGAGAAGGTGGGGGAGTTTTTAGACACCCTCGTTGATAGAGAAATCAAGCAACAAAAGATACTTGAGAGGCTTCAGGAAAAAGTCGCAAAGCAGTCTGTTCCTGAGACAGATAAGGTTTTAGAGCGACTTCAAGAGGTTCAAGAACAAAGTGGAAAAACCGCAGGTGAAACACTCATTCAAATTGAAGATAGTTCAGAGGCCCTTACAGAACGGTTTGATCGTGTTTTGCAAAAACAAAAAGGGAGTGAGTTTCAAGATCTGCGTAATCTCGAAATTTTAGAACAACTGGGAGATCGTGTTCCGGAGCAGGCGCGTGACGCGATTCGACATGCACAAGAAAATGCTTTAAAGCGCTTTGCAGAAAACGTAAAAGGACTGTCAGAAGAGACTCGTCAGCAAGGATTCGAACGGTATGCGCAACAAGTCGGCGGTGACGAAGTCGGACATATCCAAATTTTTGATCGTTTGAAACAAATCGGTGACTTGCCACCGGATGTTCTTCAGAAAATGGAGGAGGCCAAGGATATTTTTGCAACACGATTTCAGGAGAGACTGCAGAATTTCGACACACAGTTTCAAGACGGAGCGCTGCGAGAAAAGGCGCGGGAGCGTGCAATGCGACAGTTTGACCAAATACAAGGAGAGGACTTGGAAAAACTGCGTGCAGTTGATGAGATTCGTCAGCGTATCCAGTTTGAGGACCCGGAGTTAGAACAAAAGATGGAAGAGCGCCACAACCAGGCAATTGAAAAGTTTCAACAAACATTTTCTGACCCAGAGTCGTCTGAACAAGCAGAAAAATTTCGGGAGTTATCCAAAAAAATGGCAGAGAATCCTGACCCGACAACGTTTCGTTTAATTGAAGAGCTTCAGCAGCGAGTCAAGTCAGACCCAAAGAAGCAAGAGTTTGTAGAACGCATGGAGCAGGAGGCAAAGGCAGAGTTTGCAGAGCGTGCGAAAAATATGCAGGAAAAGTTTTTTGAGCAAATTTCTTCCAATAATCCACAAGATATTGAGATTTTCAAAAAACTTCAACAGGACTTTATCGAAAATCCAGGCGGGTTTGCACCACCTGAAGATGGCGAGTTTCTTCCGCCAGGAGCGCCACCTGTCGGTTTTGGTCCGCCCCCGCAACTCTTGCAGTTTTTTGACAAAGCCATTGAAAAACAAACAGAATTTTTAGGGCAGCATTTTGAAGAAATGGAAAGCCCGGAGATGCGTCGTCAGTTTGAGGAAAAGTTTGAGGGTCTTCCACCCGGTATTCTGGAACAGATGAAGAGACGTCAGGTGGGCGAAGGTCCTCGTCCAGAATTTGACCAAGCGCCAGCGGAGTTTCGCGAGGAGTTTGAGGCGCGCATACGAGGCGTGCGACAAGAGACGTCAAACAGGGGGGAAGACGTAGTGTGTGACGAAGGATGTCAACGCGAACAAAAACAGCGTTTTGAGGAGCGAGTTCGTGTTGAAGAACGAAATGGAGAGTTTGAGGTAAAAGAAAAAATTCGACAACGAGTTGAAGGGCCAGACAGACCGCAAGGTCCGGGATTCGAAGGCGAACAGCGTCCTTTCGATAAACAGCCCGAGTTTCCGCAAGGCGCTCGTCCAGAGTTCCGCAGGGAAGTGCCTCAAGAGGTGCGCGAACGGGTGCAGGAGTTTGTAGAACAAAAGCGGGGTGAGACATTTGAGCAGAGACAAAACGAAGGCCCAGGGCCAGTGCCAGATGCCCCCCGGCCTGAGGCTGCTCCGCCACAGGAATAATACAGTCTCATTGATATGCACATCGAGCGGAACCCGAATTATATTCACCATAAAGATCCCAACATTGCGCGCGTGATTCGCGAAGTGGTATTTGGTATGGAGGATGGCATGGTTTCGACATTCGGGGCTGTTACCGGAATTGCCGCAGCGGTTCAGGATCACTATATTGTCGTCTTGTCAGGGTTGGTCGTCATTGGAGTTGAGTCAATCTCTATGGCGATCGGTTCGTATGTGTCAAATAAGTCAGAACGTGCTATTGATGAGCGGAAGTTGGATGAAGAACGAGCCGAACTTAAACAGTTTCCAGAAGCAGAAAAGGAAGAGCTGGTGGGGATGTACGTAAAAGATGGGTGGACGCAACCGCTGGCTGAGAAGATGGCAGAAGAGGCGTCGCAGAAACGCGAGTTGTTTTTGCAGGAGATGGCCTATCGGGAGTTGAAAGTATTCCCGGACCACAAGCAGGAGCCGCTGAAGAGCGGTGTGGCCATGGGAGTTTCGTATATTATTGGCGGGGCCATTCCACTGATTCCGTATTTACTTTTTTCCAATGTATCGACAGCCATTGTCGCGTCGTTGGTCGTCACTCCGGTAGGGCTTATGGGGTTGGGAGCACTTGTAACCCGCTACTCGAAGCAACCTTGGGTCAAGATAGGAGTTGAGATGGTGTTATTGGGTGGCACTGCTGCCGCAGTTGGATATTTTGTTGGCCAGATGGTAGAAAAAGTAATTTTGGGTTAAGATACGGTATATGCACCTATCTAACCTTATAAATTCATTTCTTCCCGACCTCACACTTGAGGTCTACCATAACGATAAGATACAAAAAGTCAGACTCACAGAGTATCGAGGAAGGTGGCTGGTGTTATTTTTTTACCCAGCCGATTTTACCTTTGTGTGCCCAACCGAGTTAAAAGAAGTGGCGGATTTGTATAGTGAGTTTCAAAAAGTCGATGCAGAGGTACTCAGTGTGAGCACAGACACTGCGTTTGTGCATAAAGCATGGCATGATAACTCGCCGGCAATTCGCACTGTGCAATTCCCAATGGCCGCTGACCCCGCAGGTGGTTTGTGTCGCGCACTTGGCACGTACATAGAGGAAGAAGGGCTTTCATACCGCGCAAGTTTCATCGTTGACCCGGACGGGGTTATCAAAGCATATGAAATGCACGACAACTCCATTGGTAGGTCTGCTGCCGAGCTGTTACGGAAGCTGCAAGCCGCACAGTATGTGCATGAACATGGAGGAGAGGTTTGCCCAGCAAGTTGGAAGCCAGGAGCAGAGACGTTAAGACCGGGGGTGAACCTGGTAGGGAAGATATAGTATTAACTTTTTCTTATGTCTTACGAACCAAAAGATTTTTCCAGGCTCCTTGGCACTCCGGGATTTAGTGATCAACTGTTAAATAATCATTTTACCCTCTACCAGGGCTACGTGAAAAATACCAATATTTTATTGGAAAAGCTGGATGTATTATTGAAGTCTGACCAGACGGCAACGCCGGAGTATGCGGAACTTTCTCGTCGTTTGGGGTGGGAGTTTAATGGAATGCGTTTGCACGAGTATTATTTTGAAAATATGAGTCGTGAGGGAGGAAAGTTGAGTGACTCAAATGGCCTGACGAAACGAATTGTGGAGGAGTTTGGGTCTTATGAACTCTGGGAAAAGGACTTTAAAGCAGTGGGCGCTATGCGTGGCATCGGCTGGGTCGTGATGTATGACGATCCACAAGGGTGTTTGTTCAACATGTGGGTGAACGAACACGATGTGGGGCACCTGGCAGGCTGCACGCCTTTGTTAGTTATGGATGTTTTTGAGCACGCGTTTATGATTGACTACGGATTGAAACGAGCAGACTACATCAGTGCATTTTTTAACGCCCTTGACTGGAGTGTAGTCCAAAAGAGATTTGAGACTCGAAGATGAAAGTTTAAAAAAAGCCCGATTAATTCCGGGCTTTTTTAATGAAGTTGAAACTTCCAAATATTTCTTGCGATGAACTGGCCCGGTCTGTGATATAGGAGAGATAATTCACTGCCTGTGAGAGGTTGGGGTACAAATCCTAATTGTTTTATTTCTTCAACACATCCAACTTTGAACCATTCGTTTTTGTGTAAGAACTGAGGAATAATAAAGACAGCAGTGCCGCCAGGCTTTAGAATTTTTTGAAAAGTTTTGAATGCATCGACGTACAAAGTCGCGAGTTCGCGAGTTTGTTTTTGCAGCTGTTCACGTGTTTCTTTTCCTGTAAGAGGGCTGCCTAAAAGTGGCTCGGTTACAATAACATCCACTGACTTTGGTTTCAGATGGGTTTGGATTTTTTTAACGTCGCACTGAAAAATGTGTACCGAGGTTGGTTTGTCAGACGACTCACCGCGCACCCACTCTATATTTTTTTTAGAGTCAGAAACTGCCTTGTCAGAAAGGTCAGAGCCGACAATATTGGCAACCCCTACGAGAAGAGCTTCTGCCAAGACAGTCCCGGATCCGCAAAATGGATCTAAGAGTTTTATCTTTTGGATAGCACAATCACTTATTCCCAGGTTTACCACCATCCGAGCTAACTTCGGTGGCAACATGCCGTTGCGAGCGTCTCTTCCAGGTCGGCCGTAATCTCTGGCACTGAGTTCTTCAATCGGCTGGACTGCTCGTGTTACAAATAAAGAACCGTTCGTGAATGTTAGGTCTGCCCCACGTTCGATGAGATTGTTATGGATAATGGTGGCTGTATTGTTCGCTTCAATAAGTCGTACAGACTTTTCCCGTGACACCAGCCCTTTTTTTACTGTCATCGCAATTCGGCGCGCGTCTTTTCCGGAAAGCGAAAACTGTATTTTAGTCGTTGGAGTAGTAGCGATGAGGTAGTCGGCAATATCTGTTGTTGGATTTTTTAGTTCAGCCATCTCTTCTGCTATTTTAATGGTGCCACCAAGTTGCGACATGAGGTAGTTTGGGTCCAGGGGGGCGCTGGGTGTGATAATAAGCCCGTCAGGAGTCAACATCGTGTCTTGTATCTGAATGTGTAGGCGCAAAAAGACATGCTCGATTTCTGCACGAGAAAGTTTTGGATGGCGACCAAGCTCAAAGAGATACTTCATGTTTTTGTTTACTCTTGGTACCCCCAGCAGGAATCGAACCTGCATCTACGGATTAGAAGTCCGCCGTTCTATCCATTGAACTATAGGGGCTCGTTGTTACAACAGGTGTTCAATTAATCCAAGTTTCCATCCTTGTATCTTTCGAAAAATGGTTTTGTTACTGACTCGTATACAGCAAGTTCCATTGTATAGTCGATTTTTTCGATGACCAAGTGAAGTTGGTTTAATTTGTGTCTTATGAAATTGTGAAAGCGGGATGCCAGTAATATCTGACCAGTATTTTTCAATTTTTCTTCTGTTGTGAAGCTCGTGTATGTGAAGCGCAATTCTTAGTTTTTCTTTTGGCACCTTACAATATTTTACGAACCAACGAACCATGAGCCGGATCATATCCGGACTCGAGTTACTAAACTTAACATCCTCGGTCTCTTCAGACTTGTCGCCTTCGGCCCAATATAGCATAACTCCTGATAAAAATAAAGGGTCTGTGACCAGAGATAAAACTTCTTTCCTTGCTTGAGTGGTGGTGTTAATTTTTCTTGCCTTTTTTTCCTCCTGGTTTCTTTTCGCAAGGCGGTAGCCGTTTTGCTGTCGCAATGTTACATACAGTCTCTTTTTTTGTTTTTCTGTGAGACGTACGTCACGTAGCCACACACTGAGAGTGGCTTTTGAAACCGTTATTACCTTTCTAATTTCTTTGTAACTTTTTCCCCGTCTTCTCATCTTTATGGCGAGCAGTCTTTCCTGGTATTTCATAAATAAACGAACATATATAATATGCTGCTCTATTATATCATGCAGGTTTATTTTTGAGAATCCTTGTTTTTTCGCCCTTTGCCGTGAAATTTTTTGTGAATATTTCGTAGTTCGCGGTCAGTCACGTGGGTATATATTTGAGTTGTGGTGATCGAAGAGTGGCCTAACATCGTTTGCACGGAACGGATGTCTGCCCCTCCAAACAATAGATCAGTAGCAAATGAGTGGCGCAAGGTGTGGGGTGTTACCCGTTTCGTAATTCCTGCAACCTTTGCCCACTTTTGGACAATTCGCTGGACAGAGCGCTGTGTAAGGTTTGCCTCTTGGGCTTTTTTGTTTGCGACTTCATGCTTCTTTTTTTTGTCGTGTGACACAAATAGCCACTGCCCCATATCTTTTCTTGCCGTCAGGTATTGCTTAATCCAATATTTAGCCTGTTCAGAAAGAAAGACGACGCGGCTTTTTCTCCCTTTTCCCATGACAGTAAACTCCTCACGTGCCAGGTTGATATCGTCTTTTTTTAACCCAACCAGCTCAGAAACACGTAAACCTGTAGAAAACAACAACTCCAGTATTGCCTTATCTCGAAAACACGTGAGTCGCGACAGTGCACGGTTTGTCGTCGGGTCTCCCTGAAGATGTTTCGACTCAATGGGAGCAGCCAGCAACCGGTCAAGGTCGCTGCCGTCGAGAAAACTTACCTCTCGATCCGGCATTTTCATGAGTTCAATTTTTTCCGCTGACAATGTTTTTACGTCTCGTTTGGCCAGGTACTTCAAAAAAGAGCGGAGCGCAATCAAATGGTAGTTTTGTGTATTTTTTTTAAGCGGCTCACCATGCACATCGATCAGACGATTCAACCATAAACGATATTTTCGAACGTCTTCATTGGTAATGCCCTCCGGCTTTCTGTCTTTTCCAAACCATTCCACAAATCTGCCCAAGTAAAAATGGTAGTTTTGTAGTGTTTTTGGGGAGCGGTTACGTTCAATTTCGAGATATTCAAGAAATTCTGTGAGAAGTTTGGAGAGTGACTGGGACATAGTGATAAATATTGTACGACACAATTGACAAAAGGGCAATTTTGTGCTAAAATAATAGATAATATGGGTGATTTTTCATCATCAAGGGGCGAAAATTGGGGGAGAGCTCAAGCATATCATGATATGGAAGGCCTTCAACAAGACGAGCTGGAAGCCAAGTATTTTGCAAATGGAGCAATTTTGACGTTGGTCGATCTTGTCGATCAGGTAAGAAACGATTTGCCGGAGAAGACCAGAACAAAAATCGAAGCGTTTTTGAATGAGCTCCGCACTGTTGAAGCGCAGTTCAAGGCGCAAAACTCAAAGAGAGATGTTGAACATATAACCTATAAGGTAGCGCGGGCTGCGAGAATAATAGAAAGTTTAAAGTCCCTTAACGTGGAACAGCTCCCGGATGAGCGCGCAAAGATAGTACAACACATAGAACAGGAACTCACAGTCAACTAAAAAGTTAAAAATAAACATACAAACAAATATGCAATACAAAAAGCACACCGGTGACACCGGCGTATCCTCAGATTTTTCGTTTGTCTACATGTATCTTGTGGCAGGTATCGCGCTTTTGGTATCTGTTTTTTTGTTTTTACCCCGAGTGGCAGTTGGGTAGTTTAAGTTTTATTATTTTATTTTCCACCTAATAACATTCATATGCCTGGTGAATTTACAGATCGTGGAGTTTATACCGGATCGCTTGTCCCCAAAGCAGAAACCGGTATTCCCGTGTATGACAGTAAAGAGGCAAGCGTTGATAGTGAGTATTATCGGTTACGACAGAGAGTGAGAGACAGAAAAACGGAGCATTTGGGAATACCCGACGTTGAAAGTTTAGAAAGGGGGGAAGTAGTCAAAACATTTGAGGAAATTTTAAAACGACTGCAGGAAGAATATGAAACAGCCCGGTCGTTTTATCACACTTTTTGGGTAGGTAAAGGACAAAGGGACGAAGAGATTGACCAACTTTTATATGACCACAGCGAAGGAGCGCGGTTTAATCCCAGCGCACTCCTTTCTAAAATTTATAGGCAAAAAGAAGATCGTGCTCCTATTTTTAATTTGACAGAGTTTCACGATGAAATTTTGGACACGGCTCAGCGCATTCAAGAAGTGTATGCGTCTCTTGGTAGATTGGACGCTGAAAGAGTAGAGGCACAAAGATAAAATAAAGTGTGCCGCAACGTTTTTACCTTATACTTCCAAACATTCGCTCTTGTCATAACGTCGGAGCGATGTTTCGGTGTGCCGACGCCTGCGGTGTCACAAAGATTTTTTTAGTAGGGTATACGCCTACTCCTCCGAGACCGGAGA
>MFQB01000035.1:4505-9969 GCA_001784275.1 Candidatus Magasanikbacteria bacterium RIFCSPHIGHO2_02_FULL_47_14 | reverse complement strand
AAAAGAAGGGAGTTTGTGTTGTTGCCTTGGAAAAGACAGGGGCGAGTCAGGGTGTAGGCGAGTGGCAAAAAGATAAGCACGCCAGCGGAGTTGCGTTGATTGTGGGAAATGAGGTTGATGGTATTTCGCCAGATATACTCACTCTCTGCGACGCGGTCTGCCATATTCCCATGGTTGGTAAAAAAGAAAGTTTGAATGTGAGTGTTGCAGCAGGAATCGGTATGTATGTGATGAGTCAGAAAATTTGATATACTGGCAGTACTATGGAAGCTATCTTTCACACCACCGCCATTTTTCGCCAGCTCTACGAACAAATCCCACCCCTGGTTCCTGAGGACGTGCAGCACGACATGAAGCAAGCCTTGGAACAGGTCGAGGTCAATATGCACTTGACCCAAGACGAGTTGGAGCAAACTATGATTTCGTTTGCCAAAAAAGTCTGGCCGTATCGCGAGGCATTTTTTGAGTTTTATACTATCTATGAGGGGTCACTTGGTGAACAAATACTGATTCGAAAGTTTTCTTATGAGATGAAGAAAAAGTATGACCTATTTCGTGAGTCAGGAGGCAGTTTCCGCGACCTTCACACCGGTGGTGGAGCGATTCATGTATTTTCTTCAGAAGAGCGGACACAGTTATGCGAGGCTTTGATACAGATGCGACAAGAGTTGCTCGCATATACAAAACAAAAAGTCTGTACAACCGATAAAAAAAAGTACGAACAAAGAATTGCTGAGTTCACACGGATTTTGTCAGATATTGAACAGCAGCTGGACCAGTTGCGTGAACGCGCGGACAACGAGCAAGAGCATCCGGAGTTAGCGTCGGAGATACGAGAACACATTCGAGGCTTTGAGCACGGACTGTGTTTGCTTGGTCCGCGTTTGAACTATGAAGCGGTATGTAGGTCTCATGAGTTTTTTGACACTCGAAAGCAGCAAAAGCAGGCGCATGCACATACCTTGTAAATATGAAAAAAATCCTTCTTGTCATTGCTTCTCAGAACTTTCAGCCGGTTGAATATGGTACGACTCGGGACGTACTCGAGAGTTCCGGTGTAGAAGTTGTGGTAGCCAGTGACAAGCCGGGGGAAGCAATAGCAACTGACAACACAAAAGTGAAAGTTGACGTTGTGTTGGACAAAGTTGACGTCCGAAATTATGACGGTGTGTTTTTTATCGGCGGGGGCGGAGCGTTAGAGTATCTCGACAACCAAGAGAGCAATCGCATTTTGAATGAAGCAGTGGTTCATCAAATACCCTATGGAGCTATTTGCATTTCACCCAGAATTTTAGCAAAAGCGAATGTATTGACCGGGAAAAAAGCAACGGGTTGGGACATGGATGATGAGCTGGCAGATATTTTTGCACGAAATAACGTTGAGTATATCCGTGAGCCTGCGGTTGTAGATGGTACTGTGGTGACCGCAAATGGGCCTGGCGCAGCAGAAGAATTTGGACGGAGAATCGTTGAAGTTGTCTCACAATAAACCAGTGGCTAGATGGCCACTGGTTTTGTAGTATTGAATTTTTTTAGCAGCGTTTGTATTCCTGCTTTGGTTTGTAACCCTCGTTGGGCGCCGACTTGTTGAATGACGCCGGTAGAGTTCGCAGTGCCCCAACGGAGCGCCTCTTCCAGAGATTTACCAAGGACATGAGCTGTTAAAAATCCGCTGGCAAATGCATCCCCGGCGCCTGTTTTGCCAGTAGGTGTAATTGGAAAGATAGGCATTGTATAGATTTGTCTGCCGTCAGAACCAAATGAACCGCGCATGCCGTCTGTCATTAGAACCAGCTTTGGGCCGAGGCGGTGGAGAGAGTGCATCGTTGCTTTGAGTGGCTGGCGTTTACCAATAATTTTTGCAGCTTCTTCTTTATTTACAAAGAGGATATCTGCATGTGGAAGTATCTTTTTGAAGTGTGCAAGACCATACCGTAACTGATACGATCCGGGGTTAGCGGCAATTTTTATTTCAGGGCGTCGTTTTTTTAAGGCAATCAACTTGTCTTGAAGACGCTCAAAGGTTTTTCCCAGTGAGGTGTAGTAGATCCACTTTGTTTGTGGGAGTGAAGGAAGAACGTATGTGCGGTTTGCATGGTACGAGAGAATGGTTCGTTCACCACGGTAGTTTAAGACGACAGAAAAACGAGTTTGATGATTTTTCCGAATGTGAATCAAACGTGTGTCAACGTGGGCGCGTGTGAGTGCTTCTTCGACAGCCAAACCGTTCATGTCATCTCCCAGCTCGGTGACAATGGCAGTTTTGAGACCGAGTTTTTTGATGCCCACAGCTACGTTTGCTGCATTGCCGCCCGCAGACTGTCCAACACTTGTAAGAGAAATTTTGTCGGCATAGTTAAGACAAAGTTGGGTTTTATCTTTGTTTAAGTGGCACTGTGGAGAGTCGTTGTCTATAACAAAAAACGTATCGAAAGTGGCGTCTCCAATTGTGATCACGTCAAACATAGAGCGCGCGCGTTATTGTTTTTTCTTTGGGAATTTGATTCTCCAGAGTGTCTTGTACTGTTGAAGATCTTCAGGACTGTGCGTATGAAGACCAAACATGATTTCCAAAAACTCAATCAAAGAAGCCAGACCAAGTGCGCCCATCGCCAGCGCAAAGACGAAGTTGTTAATGTACAGGGCGTACCAGAATAAGCCGCCTGTTCCGAGTAAGCGAATAAGATCTTGGCGGTGCTCTTTCTCAATAAAGACAGAGTAGACCAGCAAGATAATACACAAACCAGCACTCAACACGATAAAGAGTTGTTGCGGGCCGGACGGAAGTGTGGGAAACAAGCCTTCAAGAAGCATAGGAAAGGTAAAAACTAGTATAACACGCTGGCTCCTACTCTTGCCAATGGTTCAGATAGTCGATGGCAGAGAGGGCAGCAGTTGCGCCCATGCCAACCGAGATGGAGATTTGTTTGTATGGAATATTGGTAACGTCGCCTGCGGCAAAAATACCCGGGACGTTGGTACGACAGAGCATGTCGATCTCAATTTCTTTGTTGTTGTTTTTTGTGAGCCTTGTCGCAAAGTCTGAATTTGGGATCATACCAATGTGTATCATGGCAGCGGAGACTTCGATATGTTTTTCTTCTCCTGTTTTGAGGTCGCGATATTTCAAACCACTGACCGCGTTATCTCCGAGAATTTCGATTGTGTCAGCGTTGTAGATAATTTCCAGATTTTGAAGTTTTTTTGCTTTATCGATGAGAATATTTTCACCTCGTGGGAAGCCGCCGTTGAGATCGCTTTGGTCGTATTTCGTAAGAAGATAGACCTTCTGCGCGATTCCACCCATCATGAGAACTGATTCTAATGCGGAGTTGCCTGCACCGACCGTGGCAGTAATTTTATTTTTAAACAAAGGTCCATCACAGACTGTGCAAGAGGTGACGCCACGGCCTTTGAGCTTGTCTTCGCCCGGCACGCCGAGTTTGCGAGGGTGAATTCCGGTGGCGATAACGACACTCTTGGTTTCGTATTTTTTTTCATTCCCGGCAAAGTCTTTGGCGATCACAATGTGGTGGTTTTTTTCTTGTTGTATGCCAGTAACCTCGAGTCCTTGCTCGATGGGAACGTTGTAGGACTTTGTGTGTTCGTGGAATGCGTTTGCCAGCTCAATGCCGGTCGTGTGAATAACACTTGGCCAGTTTTCTACCTCTCCAGACAGGGCGACCTCACCACCGACGTCTTTTGTGAGAATAACAAGATTAAGATTGCGGCGGGCTGCGTAAATTGCAGCTGCCGGCCCGGCTGCAGCGTGGCCGATAATGACGAGATCGTACATAAAAAATGTTTGAGAATTTAGAGACAAAGTATCATGTCAGATAGTCTCGGTCAATCCTTCAATAATCTGCTTTAAGTGCTGTATGTTCTCAGCAGGAGTAGCAGCTTCGTTATAAATGGCACTGCCAATACCCAACCTGGTTGCGCCGGCTTGGATTAATTTGGGAATAGTTTCCTGGTCCACATGGCCGTCGACTGCAATAGGGAGCGAAGGATGTTGCTCGTGAAGCTGGCGAATTTTTTCTAAGACCTCTGGAACAAAGGGCTGCCCTTGTTTGCCTGGGGTGACGCCCATACACATGACTGTATCCACCTCTTCGATAAGGTTTTCGATCGCGCTTACCGGGGTTGGTGGGTTTATGACTAGGCCAACCTCCCAACCATATGAATGTGCTTGGGCAAGGATGTCGCTAATGTGTTCTGGGTCAGATTCGTAATGGATGAGCACTCGTTTTACCTGCGGGACGTCTTCGTCTGCCCACTTGCGTATTTCTGTGAGTGGGTCTTGAACCATGAGGTGAAGTTCGCAGTCAATTTGCAGAGATTCTTTCACGTCTTTTGGTTCGGCCCAGGTGGTGTTGGGAACAAAGATTCCATCAGCAATATCGATTTGAACAAGAGACACGAGCATTTCAACAGCTCGTGTTTGTGCGATGAAGGTTTTTTTGTCGTGAACAAGAAGTGCCGGAATGATTTCGACCATACCTGATATTACTACTCCTCTTGACTTTCCATTGAATGAATCTTCGCAATTCGGCGCACGTGACGTTCAGCAGCCGGAAACTCGGTCTCAAGCCACTTCTTCACAACCGCCATGGCGTGCTCTTCTGAAATCATTTTAGAGCCCAGACACAGCACATTGGTATCGTCGTCTTTGATCATAGATTCTGCGACTGCGATGTTGTAGCCAATTCCTGCGCGGATTCCTTTTACTTTATTGGCAGCGACACATACACCGATGCCTGAAGAGCAGATGACAATGCCGCGGCCCTGGAGTCGGGCGACTGTTTGGGCGAGGGGAATGGCAAAGTCAGGATAGTCGTCGGTCTCAACATATTCGCTTGGACCCAGGTCTTGGACCTCTTTCTGGAGTTCATTTTGAATAAAGTGAACCAGGCGGTTTTTGAGGTGATAACCACCGTGGTCTGAGGCGATGAAAAGTGGGCCGGAGTACATAGTGTCGATAGTATAACACCCGAAAGAGTGTGTCGCAAAGATGCTCTTGTCGAGTGGGATGTTGTGTGATTCAATGGGTCGGCCACAGCAGACAGGAGGCAAAGATGGCGGAAGTGAAACCCATTCTCGGGGTCATCGGCGGGACGGGCCTGGCGCAGATCGCCGGGCTCGTGAGGCCGGAACAGATCGAAGCCAAGACCCCGTTCGGGAGCCCGAGTGGGCCCCTGACGGTCGGTTACCTGCGCGGGATGCGAGTCGTCTTTCTGGCTCGGCACGGGGCGGGGCATATGTTCCAGCCGCGCGACATCCCCTACCAGGCGAACGTCTGGGCGATGAGGCAGTTGGGCGTCACCCACCTCGTCTCCCTCAGTGCGGTCGGGTCGCTGCTGGAAGGCTTGCCGCCCGGGCGGCTCGTGGTCGTCGATGACTTCTTCGACCGGACGAACGAGTTGCCGCGCACGTTCTTCGGCGAGCCGGGGCTGGTCGTCCACGT
>MFQB01000035.1:865-4490 GCA_001784275.1 Candidatus Magasanikbacteria bacterium RIFCSPHIGHO2_02_FULL_47_14 | reverse complement strand
GACCTGCAACGAATTGCGGCCGCAACTGTTCTCGGCCGCGCGTCAGGCCGGACTCGGTGAGGAGACGATCCACGGCGGGACCTACGTGTGCATTCCCGGTCCGCGATTCTCCACTCACGCTGAGTCGCGTTTCTTCCAGACGACCGTTCCCGGCGCTGCGGTCGTGGGCATGACCGCGCTGCGTGAGGCGTCGCTCGCCCGCGAGGCCGAGATGCACTACGCGTGCCTGGCGCTCGTGACCGACTATGACGCCTGGCGAGAAGGGGAAGGGTCGGTCACCGGCGAAATGGTGCAACGCACGATCCGCGAGAATGCGGGCCGTGCTGAGGCTGTGATCGCCGAGCTGGCTCACATCTTGTCGCACGACTCCCCTCGGGTCTGGGCCTGCGGCTGTGCTGACGCGCTCGCGAACGGGGCGATCCACACGGCGCCCGAGCACATTCCGCCCGAGCTGTGTGATCGCTACAAGCTCCTCATCGCCCACCGCCTGCCGCACCCCGCCAACTGAGCTGTTCTTTCCCTCTTCGAGAGCCACCCGCCACACAACGCTCTTTCACCGGCGCGCGCTCTCATCCCAAAAGAACCCCGACTCGTTCGGGATTTTTTTGTTGCCGAAGTATGTCATTGCAGTTATAGTAGTAAGTGGAAGCTTCATATTTAAAATATACGTATGAAAAAATTTTTTCTTTTCTGCTTTTTTTGTCTGGGTTTTACGTTGTCTTCACAAACCGTCTTTGCCCGTGCGTTTCCAGAAACAAGAAGTACTGCCGTCTCGGTGTTTGCCGACCAACTCCCGATGCAGAACATGACCGAGGCTCAGATTCGGTTTGCTGCGGAAAATTATGCAGGTACGCAGAAGTTATATACGAAACAAGTAGATAAGTTGCGGGCGTACAATCCGGATTTTTTGTTACTTCACTATCGCTTGGCCGAAGCTGCTGGCCCGGCTGCCGGAATTGCACACGACAGCTTGGAGGACAATGTCGTCGACGGAAATGCCTTTTCAGATGAAGAGTGGGAAAATAATCTTGAAAATAAAGATTGGTTTATTAAAAATGATGCCGGTGTAAAGTTACGCAATACCAGTTGGAATTGGTATCCATTTGACTTGGCGCGCAGCGCGGCTCTTCGTAATGAGGTCGCCGACTACTGGACCGGTCGAGTAATAAAGGAAGCGGCCGCCACAAAAAGTGATGGGGTATTTGCTGACTCGTTTGGTTTGGTCTTTGGTCCGTGGCAGGCGAGTGGCGCAAAATCGTATATGTTTGATAGCAATTGGAACTTAGACATCAGTGACTCTCAGTCGTGGCTTGCAAATACCTTAGTTCCATACAGTGATCGTACTTGGGCTATTCTTCAACAAAACAACATTGCCTATATTCCGAACTGCGGGCAACTTATTACCAGTTGGGACACAATTGAAAACTACACACACTCTGACGGATGTATGATTGAGGGCTTCACCGGCTTTAACGAATCCATTGAAACAGAAAGCGACTGGGAACTTGAGATGAATAATGTGTTGGCACTCGCAAACAAAGGAAAAATAACGATTGCACAAACAGATTTTTCCAGTTTGTCTGACAGCGTAAGAAGAAGTTTCATTGTCGGAAGTTATCTTATAAGTAAAGGCGACAAGTCGTATGTGAATATGTTTGCGGCACAAAATGACGGTGTCGAGTTGCAATGGTTCCCGGAGTACGACGTACCGCTCGGCGCCTTCGTATCACTTCCAAAAAATGTTTCTGAGTTAAGATGGCAAGGCGTTTTCCGAAGAGACTTTGCCAGCGGGTTTGTTTTGGTAAATCCGTATAATGAAAGGAAAAATATTTCTCTTGGCAACACCTATTCGTTGGCTACATTTTTTGGTGGCGGAGTTGTCGCTTCCACAGGTGCGCGTCCTGGGGAGATCTCTTATCGTAGCGTTACCGCAGTTGCGCTTGAACCTCGTTCAGCTGCCTTTTTACTGACCGATACCGCCCCACTGGCAGATAACCCGGGGACTCCTGCGAGTTGTCCACTCACTATTGATAGGGCATATAAGACTGCAAACGACAGGGCTGTTTACTATGTTGATAATGACTGTAAAAAAAGACCGTTCAGAAGCGCTACTGTATTTTTTACCTACTTTGATTCGTGGAGCGACGTGTCTGTTGTTTCGTCGGTTACCCTGGGCCGAGTTCCGGCACACGAACTTGGTTTTATGCCACTTGGTCCGAAGTATGACCCAAAGTATGGCGCCTTGGTAAAAACAGTGATAGATCCAAAAGTGTATCTTCTTATAAATAATAAAAAATATTGGATCACCTCAGAGATGATTTTTAATGATCTCCGTTACGACTGGAGTTGGATCGAGGACATAGACAAACGGCTGCTGGATAAGTACCCAAGTGCGGGTGAGATCACTGATACAACACGACATGTTGACGGAACAGTTATCAAATATTTTGATGATCCGCGAGTGTATTTTTTGGAAAATGGAGAAAAACGTCATATCGCGGACGAGTACACATTTAACTCTTTGGGGTATCGAGCAGACAGAATTGTCACAATATCTTCAAACGAACAGTATGCTGATGGTTTGGAGATCGACAACACACCGCGGATTCGTTTGTATGCACGCTAGTTTTTTGGCTTGACACGCGTTGTGAGGGCGAGTACACTTTGAACAATTTGGCCACGGAATGGCCAGAGGTTCGTTTACAAGCGGCAGCGTCCCAGGAGAGGGCGCTGCTTTTTTGGAAGAAAGGCAAGAGTGTCACATGGCGACGCCCGAGATCATTCGGCGTCCCGGTGAGATCGCGCAGGCCTACGGCCCGGAGGTGCACATTCTGGACGATTTGGTCGCCCTGACCTGGTTGGCGCAGCTCTGCGCGCCCAAGACCCGCCAGCCGCAGTTCGGGAACCTGATCGGGATGCTGTACAACCAGCTCGTACCGCGAGCCATCGCAGCCGAGTACCCGCGCTGCACGGTCAGCCGTGAGACCCGGATGACCACCACCTCCGGCGTCCTGTGGACCGGAGATGTGGTCGATCCGAGCGTGCGCACGGTGGTGGTCGACATCGCCCGTGGCGGTACCCACCCGAGCTTCCTCACCAGCGAGTTGCTGGCCTGGACGGTGGGTCCGGACGCTTTTCGTCGCGACCTCATCGTGTTGAGCCGCAAGCGCGGGGCAGATGGCAAGGTCGACGGCGCGGACGTTCTCGGCGACAAGTGCGACGGTTCGATCGAGGGGATGATCGCTCTCGTCCCGGATGCCATGGGCGCCACCGGTGGCAGCATGGCCACGGCGTTCCACGGCTACGAGGGGCGTCCGACCAGGGTCATCACTCTCAGCCTGATCGTCACGCCCGAGTTCGTGCGTACGATGCAGGAGGTGTCAGTGGAGCTCGATGTCCCGTTCTCGGTCTGGGCCTTCCGGTTGGATCGCGGCATGTCTCATCCTGAGGCGCTCGCGGCGATCCCGGGCGTCTTCCCGAGTCCGGTACACCCCGAGTCCGGTACACCGTTCGAGTCCGGCCTCGACGAACGGCAGTTCATCGTTGCCGGAGGCGGCGACTTCGGTCGGGAGATGTACCTGACCTCGATGTGAGACTCGCGCCCTCGGCCGCGTTGGTCTCAACG
>MFQB01000035.1:0-845 GCA_001784275.1 Candidatus Magasanikbacteria bacterium RIFCSPHIGHO2_02_FULL_47_14 | reverse complement strand
TCCTGAACGCCCGGAGGGACGTTCTGCCTCGGCTGCACCTCGCGGCCGACTTCAAAAAATCCTGATTCTATCGGGGTTTTTTGTTTTTTTCCACCTTGCCTTTACGATTGACAAGCACCCCCTCCGCTGGTAGGCTATGAAGGTAAAAAAACTATGCCCTACAACGCAGATCAACATGAAAAAGAGGTCTTAGAGTTCTGGAAAGAGAATGGTACTTTTGAAAATTCTGTTGAGTCACGACCGGAAAATAAACCGTATGTTTTCTACGACGGTCCACCGTTTGCAACAGGCCTTCCTCACTATGGTCATATTTTAAGTTCCGTCATTAAAGACTTGGTTCCTCGGTACAAAACCATGCGCGGCTATCGTGTTCGTCGTCGTTGGGGCTGGGATTGCCATGGCTTGCCGATTGAACAGCTTATCGAAAAGGAACTTAATGTTTCTGGGAAAAAAGATATCGAGACGACACTGGGCGTCGACAAGTTTAACGAAGCCTGCCGTTCAAAAGTTTTGACGTATACCAATGAGTGGAAGTCGATGGTCGACCGGATCGGCCGTTGGGTTGAGTTTGAGAATTCATACAAGACCATGGACTCCACCTATATGGAAAGTGTCTGGTGGGCGCTTAAAACCATTTGGGATAAGGGTTTGATTTATGAGGGCCGCAAGGTGTTGATGTACTGCCCACGGTGTGAGACGCCGGTTTCCAAAGCAGAGATCGCAATGGACAATAGTTATAAAGACATCACCGAGGAAACTGCGGTTGCAAAATTTAAAGTGAAAAATCCTGACAAGCACAACTTGCCTGAGAATACTTTTTTGTTGGCATGGACAACAACACCCTG
>MFQB01000034.1 GCA_001784275.1 Candidatus Magasanikbacteria bacterium RIFCSPHIGHO2_02_FULL_47_14 | reverse complement strand
ATCTTTGTCTCTATTCTTCCATCATTCAAAAGGAGTCTCTCCCCCGGCCGGACAAACTGACTCAGTTCTGTATAATCTACCGGAACAACCTGACCATCCCACTCTGTTTTCGAGGTATCAAAAACAACGTCCTGACCTTCTTCAAGTGGTGCTCCTTCTTTTGGCATCACGCCGACACGAATTTTTGGCCCCTGTAGGTCTTGCAAAATCGCAACCGGCTCACGATGCGCTTTTGCGATGTCGCGAACTCTGTCTATCAGCATCTGATGATTTTCGTATGTGCCATGAGAAAAGTTCAAACGAACGACGTTCATTCCTGCCGTAATCATGGCATCGATTTTTTCAGGAGTTTCTGAAGCAGGACCAAGAGTGCAAACAATTTTTGTACGTTTTTTCATACATTACTTCTGTTATTCTTGACCAATGGGGAACTCTGCCAAGGTCACAGAAACTTGCTTTTCTTCACTGTCGTGGAGTATTTTGAGTGTTATTGACTCACCAACATTATATTTACCGATCAACTTGGCCAACGAGTCTTTGTCTTCCAGTTTTTCGCCTTGGACCTCAAGAACAATATCGTTTTCAACCAATCCGGCCTTGTCTGCAGGAGAACCCGGGATAACCGCCAACTCGTCCTGAGTATCTCCTTGCACAATAAGTGCGCCGTAAGTAACCGGCAGACTATTTGCCTCAGCCAAACGCGGCGTAACAGGAGCATACCGAACTCCAAGCCAGGGCTTGATGATACGCCCATGTTCGCGCACACTCTCAATGGTCTTTTTCACTGAGTTAATCGGAATCGCAAATCCGACTGATTGCCCGCGTCCGGAAACGGCAGTGTTAATACCCACCACTTCGCCCGCCAAGTTAAGCAAAGGACCTCCGGAGTTGCCCGGATTGATCGCGGCATCGGTTTGGATCGCTTCGTCAAGAAGTTCTGTTTGTCCCCGGCCATCCCCGGCTTCAACTCGTCGGCCGACACCACTCACAACTCCTTGTGTGACGGTATTCCCAAATTCAGCTAGCGCATTGCCAATCGCAATCACTGTTTGACCCAACCGAATTTGGTCAGAGTCACCAAGTTTCAACGTAGGTAAATCCGTTGCGTCTATTTGGAGCAGGGCAACGTCCAACACAGGATCCTTTGCAAGCACTCGTGCTTCGTATTCTTTTCCTGAGGCCAATATAACCGTGTATCGCGCCGTCTCGTCCAAGACAACATGACGATTCGTAACAATCAAACCGTCTGATTCAATGATAAACCCGCTCCCTCCTCCGACCTGTCGGAATTGTGGTTCGGTTTGCGGCTCAGAATCGTCAGATGGGTTCTGTTCATCACTTGGAACTTCAAATGGCAGGCCGAAGTTAAAAAAATCTTCAAATGGAAAGTCCGGTTCTGCTTGACGGGATACATCTTTTGAGATGACAACACTCACAACTGCGGCGTTCGTTTTTTCCACAACTGCCATCGTGTCCGCTTCTGTGTCATTCACGGGACGATAGGTTGACTTCTGTTCAGTGACATTTGGATATGAAAAACGAAAGGCATCAGACCCAAAAAGACGTAACCCGAAAGGTGCAGCAATCATGCCGGCGACTGCACCTGAAATAAATGCACTGACAACGACTATGCGAATGTTGTTTTCTTGCATATTTGTTATTGTTTTGGTGATTGTTGCAAAATTTTCAACACCTGTTCCACCTGTTCCGGTGACACCTGCGGGATCACAAAAGGCGCTGTGCCGGTTGCGCCGGCTTGCCGGCTGACATTAAACCACTTCTGATATTGTTCAAAACCTTCAGAGATAATTGTTGGAAGATAGACAAAGGCCAAAACCAGTGGAATCAACCAGAAAAGTAACTTTAGGGTTCCTGTCACCGCCATCCAGGTTAGCCTGCTTTGAATTTTTTTATTTTGTTTAACAACTTCCTGAACTAATGCGGATAGTTCTTCCAATGTGGGGCTGTGTTCTTGTTTGGTATCTGGAGTGGTAGACATAGGCAAATAGATTATTCTTTTTTGGTTTTTCTCTGAAGGGAACGAATTTCGTTTTGAAAGGTGTTTACGTCTTCAAAGGCCCGATAAATAGAGGCAAAACGGATGTAGGCAACTTTGTCAAAACGACGCAGGTGTCTCATGACACTCTCTCCGATCTCTTTACTCGTCACCTCTCGTTTTCGCTTCTTCTGAATATCGCGCTCAATGGCATGCAGGAGCCTATCAAATCCATCCTGGGTGTACGGACGCTTTGTAAGGGAGTGCAGGATGCCGCGCCTGAGTTTTTCTCGATTGTATGACTCACGACTGCCGTTTGCTTTCACAACAACAATGTCCAACAGTTCCATTTCTTCCAACGTCGAAAAACGATACCGGCATATCGTACACTCACGGCGTCGACGAATTGACATGCCATCTGAGGCAAGGCGTGAATCAATAACTCGACTATCTTTAGATCGACAAACAGGACAGTGCATACTATCAAGTAGTCATATTTTACCACTCTGACGAAGAAAAGAAAAATCCCCCGCTTGGGGGATTTTAGATGTTACATGCCCATTTTTTTTCTGATGAATGCGGGTATTTCCAGATCTTCCTGATCAGTACCCGGTTGAGTCGATTTTTTTATCTGATTGTTCTGGTGCATTTGAGAAACCGGCGGGGTAAAGGTCGCTCGTTCTTCCATTGCCGGCTGAGAGAAGACATCGTCTTCTTCCACTTCTTCACGTTGTGGGGTGACGATTTCAGAAACAAACTTTTTGCGTGCATTTATGGGTGTATATAATGTTTTTGCTCGGGCGAACGGAGTAGTCGTTTCTTCTTCTGACTGGCGGCCACCGAATGACGACTTGTCTCTGTCCTCAAAGCCGGTGGCGATCACAGTAATCCGGACCTCAGAGCCCATCGATTCGTCAATGACAGTGCCAAAAATCACTTTGACATTATCGTCTGCTGAACTCGTAATAATCTTCGCAGCTTCTGATACCTCTTGCATGCCCAAGTCCGGGCCACCGGTAATGGTGAAAAGAATACCACGGGCTCCGTCAATGGAGAGTTCGAGTAACGGACTTGAGATTGCGGCATTAGCCGCATCCACCGCCCTGTTTTCACCGGTGCCGACACCAATTCCCATGAGTGCGGAGCCGGTATCTTTCATGATTGTTTTTACGTCAGCAAAATCGACGTTAATCAAACCGGGAACAGTGATCAGTTCAGAAATACCTTGAACACCTTGATGCAAAACTTCGTCCACAATATCAAACGCTTGAATCAAAGATGTTTTTTTATCAATAATTTGCAGAACGCGATCATTTGGAATCGTAATAATTGTATCGACATATCGGCTCAGGTCTTTATATGCACCTTCTGCAATATCACTGCGTTGCGGTCCTTCAAACGAAAACGGTTTGGTAACAACCCCAACGGTCAATGCACCCATTTCTTTCGCGATCTGCGCAATGATAGGACTGGCTCCGGAACCGGTGCCACCACCAAGTCCGCAGGTGATAAAGACCATGTCTGCATCCTTCAGCATTTCACGAACTTCATTTTGTGCTTCTTCAGCGCTGCGTCTGCCGACTTCCGGGTCCATGCCGGCGCCAAGTCCGCGTGTAATGGTTTTTCCAATATGTAATTTTTGAGGGGCGTGATTATGGTGAAGAGCCTGAACATCTGTGTTCATGACAATAAAATCAACTCCGCGAATGCCGGTCTTTACCATGCGATTTACAGCCGAACCTCCCGAGCCTCCAACTCCAATCACTTTAATCTTTGCAAAGGTTTCAATATCAGGTTTAACTTGTGGCATAAAATAAATATCTTCACCTTGAACACGAGAATTGTTCAACGAGACGTGTGTTTATTTGAAAACAATACACTGATGACAGTGTATATTGTTTACGTAGTTTGTGTCAAGAAAAATATATTTTGTTAAAATTTTCTAGGGAATCAGAAACTTAAACAACTTCTTTACTCGATTTCCAATATCTCCTCCTCCGGGAATACGAATACGCGATACACTCGCTCCTCTATCACGTGAGAGGGCTCCCCAGGAGACCAAACCAATTGCGGGGGTATATGATAAGTCATTTATTTTTTCTGTCGCGCTTCTGAGTCCACGAGGAAATCCGTATGCAGCATTCATCTGCAACTGTTCACGAGCAACGTCGATGAGCCCATGAAGTTTTGCCCCGCCTCCGGTAAACAAGACACCGGCCGGCAAGAGCGCCTGACGATTGATTTTGGTTAGTTCCTCATTGACCTTGTCCAGGAGTTCTGAAACTCGGGCGTAGATAATCTCGGCGACAAATTTTTTAGAGACAACTTCTGCTGAAGCGCCGAATTCTGACAGGTCAATCATCTCTTGTTTCTTAATATCGTGGGGGAGACAGTCCCCGTATGCAATCTTTAAACGCTCGGCAACTTCGATCGGCGTCTGGAGTCCTAAGGCCAGGTCATTGGTAATATGGTTGGAGCCGATTGGAATCATACCCATGTGGATACTATTCCCTTCCTCATATACCACCACAGATGTCGTTGAACCACCAATATCTACTACAACAACCCCGAGTTCTTTCTGTTTTTGAGTCGCGACAACGTCGGCTGTTGCCAAAATAGACACCACAAGGTCGTCAATTTCGATACCGGTTCGATAAATAGCTTTTGTAACATTTTTAATATACGGAGTCGCACCATAAATAATTTGTGCATCCACTTCGAGCCTTACTCCTGTCATGCCAACCGGATCTTTGAGGCCCATTTGGCCATCCACTGTAAAATGCTTCGGGAGAACATGCAATACCTCATAGTTGAGCGGCGCTGCAACGGTTTGCGCCGCATCAATGACTCGCATAACATCTTCTCCTGAAATTTCTCCATCAGACTTTGCCACAGCCACAACGCCCCGGCTGCCTTGAGATAAAATCTGAGTGCCTGAGATACCAACCCAGCCATGTTCAATCGGTACCCCAATCAAGCGTTCCGCTTCTTCCAGAACATGCGATACCGCAGATACCGCCTCTTCAATACTCACAATAACACCTTTTTGGATACCGCTCGATCCCACCTCTGCTGTCCCAATAATCTGAAGGTCTGCAGTGCCACTTTGATCTTCGGTGTACTGTCCGACCGCAACCCGAATACCGGTCGAACCAATATCAAGACCGGTGATAATTTCTGAGGTGTTTCCTCGGGTGCGTGCCATAAAAGTGTTGTTCACGTATGGACTATCATATCACCATTGAGCGCCAATCTCAACTAGATATGGGAAAAAAATAATACAGCCAATCCCTGCCGCTGTGAGAGATGCAATAAAGACAATCGCTGCCATAATATCCTTGATAACTTCCGCCTGATAGGACAGACGCGGTTTAAACAAGTCCAAAAACATCTCCAAAGCCGTATTTAAAAGCTCCAAAATAAGTACAAAGCAGATTAAAAACAAGGAGACAACCACCTCAAACCGCCGCACAGGCAAAAGAATGAGCGCAAGTGCAACACCCAACGCGGCGATGACCTGAACACGAAAATTTCTTTCGTGCCGAAATACATACATGACCCCTTTCCAGGCGTACGACA
>MFQB01000033.1:9341-21706 GCA_001784275.1 Candidatus Magasanikbacteria bacterium RIFCSPHIGHO2_02_FULL_47_14 | reverse complement strand
GCGTACCATGTTGTATTACATTCTCAATAACCTCATTCGACTGGGCCTGGTTTCAGCCGTGGAAAATCAACGTCGAACAGCATTTGTGACTCACAGCCCGGAACGTTTATATGATTTATTGGACGAAAAACAAAAAGAATTTGAGGCTCACAAGGAAAGTATCAAAGAAGTTATTCCTGAATTAAAAAACCAATATCGCCTGTCGCAACAACGGCCGGGCGTGCGGATTCTCGAAGGAATCGAGGGTTACCGCGGTCTCATGAACGACATGTTGGAAGGCCAACCAAACTGTATTTTCTCCTATTTGTCTGATTCTGATAAAGGAAATCCCGGTTTAGAAATTCGAGAAGGTTTTGAATTACAGCGTGCCAGCCAAAAAATTAAACAACACGTTTTGATACACCAGCCGACACCGTTGAAACATCTTGCGAAAAACTCTCACAACTCATATACTGAAATTCGAGTGTGCCCGGAGTCAATGAATCAATTTGAGGCAGAAGTTTATATGTACTCGTGGAAGGTGGCATACGTACGGTATGAGCAACACCAGCCAATTGTCATGATCATTGAAGATCCAAAATTCTACGAAATGCAAAAAAATATTTTTACCTATATATGGGACAAAGCAATCCAAAAGAACTAAAGATCTACTTCGCCGGGTCTATTCGCGGTGGACGGAAAGAACAGCCTCTGTACCAACAAGTGGTTTTTCTTCTGAAAACCTTTGGGCATGTCCACTCGGAGCACGTTGCAGATGAAACACTGTCCTCATTTGGTGAGACTCATCTTCCAAAAGAAGAAATCCATGCTCGCGAACTTCAGCGCATACAAGAAAGTGATCTCGTTGTTGCTGAAACCACTGCACCAAGTCTGGGTGTTGGTTATATTGTTGCCAAGGCTCTTGAACTGGGAAAAAAAGTAGTTTGTATTTACAATGGTGTGTACACTGACAAGTTGTCTGCCATGATTAAAGGCAACGAAAAAATTCATGTCATCCAATACACAACCGTGGAAGAACTGAAAGAGAAGTTGAAAGAATTTATATAAAAATATAAAACACCGGCAAATCCTTGAATGGCAACTTAGCGACGCATCCGGGCATGGTGGTCGCCTAAGGCGACCGAGGATGCGAGCTACGTTAGCGAACACGCACGCTGGGCGTGTGAGCGGCCAGGCAGGGATCTGCCGGTCTTTATTATAACAGACCAAAGTTATGCCAAATACTTCTTCAGTTCTTCCACTTTGTCCAACTTCTCCCACGGGAACTCGTCTCTTCCAAAGTGACCATAGGCTGCGGTGGCCTGGTAAATCGGCCTTAACAAATCCAACTGCTCAATAATCTGTCTTGGTCGGAAGTCAAAGTGAGATCGGACAATTTCTGAAAGCTTGTCTTGTTCCACTTTCCCGGTGCCAAAGGTCTCAACCAAAATACTTACCGGTTCAGCAACACCAATGGCATAGGCCACTTGAATTTCACACTTATCTGCGAGCCCGGCAGCAACGATATTTTTGGCTGCATAGCGTGCGTAGTAGCAGGCAGAGCGATCTACCTTGCTTGGATCTTTTCCGGAAAATGCACCGCCGCCATGACGGGCATAGCCACCGTAGGTATCAACGATAATCTTTCTGCCAGTCAAACCAGCATCACCTACAGGTCCGCCAACAACGAAACGTCCTGTTGGGTTGATAAAATATTTTGTTTGTTCGTCCACCAAGTCACCACAGACCGGTTTAATAATTTTTTCAATCACGTCACGACGGATGCTTTCCAAATCAATGTCCGGGCTGTGTTGTGTTGAGATAACAACCGTGTCAATTCGCTTCGGTTTACCGTCAACGTACTCAACCGTAACCTGGGACTTGGCGTCTGGTCGCAAATACCAAATCTCCCCTTTTCTTCGAGATTCGGATAGACGCTTAATCAACTTATGTGCAGTAATAATCGGAAGGGGCATGTATTCCGGTGTTTCGTTGGTGGCAAAGCCAAACATCAACCCTTGGTCTCCTGCTCCCTGCTCTTTATATAACCCTTCACCTTCATTCACACCTTGCGCAATATCCGGAGACTGACCGGAAATTGCAACCAACACACCGCAGGTGCTGCCTTCAAAGCCAAACTCCGGTTTGTCATATCCAATCCCCAAAATAACATTTCGTGCGAGCTGTTGCACATCCACATACGTACGCGTGGTGACCTCGCCGCCAACTACCACAAACCCGGTCTTGGTCATACATTCGACCGCGACACGTGCGTGCGGATCCTGCTTAATAATGGCGTCCAGTACTGCATCACTGATCTGATCACAGATCTTGTCCGGGTGACCCTCTGAAACCGACTCTGAGGTGAAGAAGACTCGTTCTGACATAGAAAATAAGCTAAAAAATGCTGAAAACACTATACACACCCCCCACCAAAAATGCAATAAGCAACATACAAGTCATCCACAGACCGTGATGGACCTGGTAGGTCCCTGCTGCGCGACCGGCGTGTCGCCGCGCCTGCAAATAGATGAATAAAATAAGGAACATTTCAATGCTGACAAAAACCCCTCCGATAACCTCGATCGTTTTGATAAATTCTTTAACTCCCAAGAAAAAAATGGTGAGGGGAAGAAAACTTACGAGCAAACCCGCTGTTTTTTGTTGGACTTTATAGTCCCAGTGCAATGAATCCCGAAGCGAAACACCAAGCAAGAGATAGCTCGTCGCCATTGCAAGGACTGCGAACAGATTTCCAAAAATAACCATGGTTGGTCCAAGCGCCAGACCCAACCCAATCGTAGCAACTTCTGTTGTTTCAAACCCGGTGACACCCACCACAACTAGGGCAAACACCGTGTAAAAGACGATGGTAATGACACTGGAGATGATGACCGCGTGTTTAAATAAGACATTACGTTTGCCCAGAAGGGCGTGTGCCTCTGGAATCGCGGTGGTACCGTTAAAAGCAAATAACAAAATGCCGTAGGGAAAAAATAATGCTGCAGTGTTAATGAATTGCCAATCAGGAAATGCAAGATGAGGCGAACTCCATGCCCCAATACAGACGACCACGGCAAATATTGCAATGGTCAAAAGTAACTCTGCTGTTTTTATGGTTCGCAAGCCACGAAGAAGGAGTGGCGTTGCAAGAACAAAAAATATCATGCTCCATAAAAATGTTTCACCACCAAATATCGCCTGGAGAGCATTGCCAACACCGATAATATATACAACCAGAGCACCGAGAGTCATGATATAAAACACAACGTCCATGACGATCTCACCCGACTTGCCTAAATATCTTCTCGCCAACCCGGCAAGTTGCATATTTTCTCCGGTTCGGACTGCGACCTCCCCTAACAACAAGTGCAGGCCCATCACCAGCAAGCCGACACCGATAATATATATCACTCCGGGAATCAAGCCGACCTTCGCAATGGCGTACGGAATGCCAAGTACCCCTGCGCCGACCGTGCCACTTACAATCAAAGCAACAGCTTCCCAAAGTGAGAGCTGTTTGCGAAATGTGCCTTGATGATGAACAACAGGCCGTTCTTGATCAAGACGATGATATTTCATGTCTGGAATTATATCACAAGCTGACAATCCGGACATTATTTGCTTCGCCAGCTTCACCCTCTGCAGCAACATTAAATGAATCTAACGTAATTCTTGCACTGACCGGATTCAACTCACGAGGGATAGAGAAATATAGCCCCTCAATACCTCCTGGTCGAAGCATGGTGTTTCCCTGCTGCTCATCTCGTCTAAGAACTGTGCCCTGTGCGTCTAGCCACTCTACTGCATAATAAAGAAAAGTAGGAAACTGTAGCTCGCCATCATTCATGACAATAAACCGCAATGTATTTGTTGTAACTTCGATCCGGGTGTCTAACCCCTCACTGTAAAATATTGGATCAGCAACACCAAGAACTCTCTCTGGCTCAACAATGAGATGGCCAGTACTTATAGGTAGCCCATTCAATAAATGTGCACTTGTATTCATACTCACCAAGGTCAACTCCAAAAAGGAACTAACCAACGAATCGTCAACTATCGGAAGATAAAACCATATCGTTTGTGTACTGTGTGGGGCAACACGCTGTGATACTGGAGTCGAGAAAACAAGAGATGCGCCATCAACCCTTGCAGAAAAAAATGTATTGCCAAGTCGAAGTGATATGTTTTCAGTGTGGAAGCGAGCAAGCGCGTCGCTGTTCATCTGAATTGATACCTCGTTAATAACTGCTTCTTGGTCATTTGGATTGGTGACATCGAAAGAGGCCAACCAAACGTTCTGTCCGGGCTTCAGGCTGCTCGGGGACTGTGGGTTGCGTGCAATGTTAAGACCGAGATTTGAAGGAACACATGCACCATCGGAGCATATAAATGATTCGGGGCATGTTTCAGATGCATTCACCCACTCCAGGTTGTCCGCAGAGCATGTATACTCCCAAATGTAATTATCATGGCATGTGTCTTGGTATTCATGCGTCTCACCTGTGAGCTGATCTTCAGTTCGCACACTGCCTCTGGTTGCCAGATTATCTCCGTTATCACTATCAGTGCAAAAAAATCTTTGACCAAAATTTGCCGTTGCCTGTCTTGAACCTTCTTGCATATTCAACTGACACTCATAACCTTGAAAACCATTTGTACAGTTAGATAACTCACCCCACCCTAAAAACACGGACTCGCTGTCTGGTCGGGCAGATAATACAGGATCTAAAACTCTTTCAAAAGCCGCGCTGCATATAGCACCACAATCAATCCCTGACGGATTTGACACTATAGTTCCACTACCATCGCCTCTTTTAAAAACAGATACATTACTAAAGTTAAAGCCCAGAGAGAACTGCGCCCTTATTCTTAATCCGTTTCCTCCAACAGTTACTTGGCATACCGGCTCTTGGCCACACTCCGCAAAATCCTGCCATCCTACAAATGAAGATCCTTGAGCAGGGTTCGCCTGCAATGTGACAGTAGTGCCTTCTGGGAAAAAACCAGAGCAGCCAAAGGCAGAGCAATTTACTCCTTCTGGAGAAGAGACAATACCGCCATGACCATTACCAGAAAAAGAGAGCGAGAGATATGGTTGTTTCTCGAATACTGCGGTTATGCTATTTGCATGTCTGTTCACAGAATCATCTTGCACCTGAAATGCGCACTGCTGGTTCTGGGTGTTACAGGCACCTGTCCATCCTTGAAAAACATATCCCCTACTTATTCTGTTGACTACATCAGCATGTAAATTTGTTCCAATGCTATACGGTCCATACATTCGTGAGTCCCCTTGATACCAAAGCATCTCTTGACCGGGAGGAGAAAAACTAAGTTCACCTATTGTATTACCTTGTGCTCCGCCACTGACTGAATCAAAAATTCTAATAAAACCGTCTCTGCCGCGACGATATCCTCGATTAAATGACAGATTAATTACCTTCTCAGAATTCATTACGACCGGGAGCTGGAGTTGATCCATAATAAACCACCCCGGACTACTCCAGGTATAATTACTAACGTACTCATTCGGCCTTGCAGTCAGTTGAACATTTGTTCCTTCAGGGAACTGCGCGCTGCATATTCTTCCACAGTTAATTCCTGCCGGCTCAGAAGTAATGGTCACATCTTCCAGCGCATCGCTAACATTATATCGCGATGTACCCTTTGTGATTACCAGCCTTGGTTGAACATTTGATATTTCAATACTAACCTCGGCAAATTCAGGTGTCACACGAACAACTTGCATAGTAAACCAACTACTGGGTTCTCTAAATATGCTCCCGACTTGAAATGGCGCATCTTGATAACCTGTTGCCGGCATCGAATCTAAAAGATAGGTGGTTAACCATCCACCACCTTCTTGTTCTTGCCTTGCTATGTGAGCAGTGACGCCAGTAACGGCTGGAGCATTTACTGGAAAGTTATCAAAACCAAATGGTTGTCTAAATTCAAATGTAAAATAAGCGGTCACATTTCCCTGTGCATCGCGTTCTTTGGGGATACGAAGAAGTTGTACTTGATCAGAATTTATTTCAATTGGAGCTATTCTGTATACTCCGCTTTCAGTAACATTAAGTATGTTATTGTCATGAAACCATCCCAACGTCTGTTTTTGTGCATTATTAAAATGCTTCTTGTTACTACTATGCCCCATAACGCTAAACCCATCTCCATACTCTCCCACTGTGCATGTATCACTCAGTATAACTGGATTATTTTGTGCGTCCGTACACCAGTATGATTTGGCATGACCCAAGCCCATATTGTGCCCGATTTCATGCACAACGGTTCCAACTGGAAAACTAGTACTTAAAATATACGCTCTTTTCCCATCTCCAGAGAATCCCGCAACTCGTTCACAACCTGGTATCACTGTAGAAAGTCCAATAATGACATTATCGTAATTCGAACTGTTATACCCATTTCTCGCTGCCACTGCCTCTATTTCATTTTCGTAGATTGCCGGATTGTCATCACAACCAACATTGTAAGGGAGAGTATACCAACCAAACACATCGCCATTTTCAGCATCAAAATGGCCGACAAGCGACATGTGACCAAAAGAATTTTCTCTATAGAAAGCATTGACCGAATCTGGGTTTGTAAACACTGCGGCGCGCGCCTGTTCAGGAGTGTACGGCTCTTCTGGGGCATTTTGGAAATTCACTAAAATAACAGCTGTCTTTTTTTCTGTGCCGCTGTGGGCAAACGCTTTTTCGGTATGAATAAATTTGTTAATCAAATTTTTGGTATAATCCACCAAACTAATTTTCTTTTTTTTCAAATTTTGTGGCGAAGAAATTAATATATCATTTCCCAATTTGATCCCGCTCCCTTTTACACGATCGCCCGTTTTGAATCCCTGGGGTTCTGCTGCAAAATATACTGGGGTCAGACTCTTCTTTTGTTTTATAAAATATTTTTCTTCATCTGCAATCAACTCTTCAGTCACTGGATCAAATTCTTCTGCATGCAGTCTCACAAACTCTCCGGATATACTCACTGGTTTTTCCATGAGTAATTGCACGCTTTTGGGCATCTTTATACGTTGTTTTTCTGATAACAAAAATTTAGAGGCCATTGCTGGATCAGTCTTTAGCAGAGAAGACAAAAATTCCTTTCTTTGTTGGGAAATTTCCTTTAGTTGCGGCACTATTAACTTCTTCTTTTTTGAACTCAACTTTGAATATTCATCAGTCCTCGCTATTAAATCACTTGTGAGTGGATCATATTGGAGACTAGTCACCTGTGGAGCCTGATTTGCTGTTTTACTTACAAAAGATTTCTTTATGTTCGAAATATTCCCTGGAAAGGCAACAAAAGCAACTTCTATAAAGCCCAACAAAGTTATTACAGCTAGCATTATCCGAATTCTTGTTTGCAATACAACTTTTACTTTGGTTGGAGCCGCCATATGTAAAATATAAAAATTTCATCTAGTATATACCCAACACAAAAAAAATCCTATTAAAACAGTGAACCCCCGGTCGCAGAACGCGCCGGGGGTTTCGATATCGACCCGTCCCGGCGCCGTGGCGACCGAGGGTCAGATGGGAATGAACGTGGATTTGAGGTGGGTCAGTTGGTGGACGCCGCGGTGGCCTGCTCGGCGCTGATCTGCGCCGCGGCCTGCTGCCAGTGCCGGTCCGCCTGCCCCTCGGGCTGGCCCTCGTTCCGCCAGATCTGCTCGGCGCGCGCGGTGATGAGCGCGTTGAGCTCGTCCGGGGACAGGGTGTGGTGGCCGTTCGTGCCCGGGTCGTCGGGCGGCGGGGGCGTTTCCGTGGCCAGAGCGCGGCTGCGGATCGCCGGCGCCGGGCTCCACCCATACTCGCGCAGGGTGGTCGTGTCCGGGAGGCGCCACGAGCGCACCACGTCGTCGTCTCGGCGTTCCCAGGTGGGGACCGACAGGCCGACCGTCGTCGCCGTCGCAACCGCATCACGCAGGTCGCGCATCCGAGGGGCGATTTCTCGCTGGTACTGGACATGTCGAGCGGTCTCGAGTCGCTGACGCAGTTCCAACTCGCTCATGCCCGGGTTGTCGACGATCGTCCGGACGAGCTCGCCCTCCATTCCGATGACGAGGCCGTCGATCTCGATACGAAGGTCTTTGACGCGGGCCAGGGCGTGACGGCCCTCCTCAAGCTTGGCCGTGGGGTCTTCCCAGCCGAAGTTCGTGAGGTCGCGGACCGACGGACGCCAGGGCTCGCGCAAGCCGCGCGGGTCGCGGCCGCCGTTCAGATCCGCGGGCCATACCGGGATGGGGATGCCTTCGAGCTTGAGCTGATCCTCGACCTTGGTCATGTCCGAGATGAGCCTCGCGATGGTGGTTTCCCACTTGTCGCGCAACTTGGTCTCGATTGCGACGCGGGTGAGGCAGAGGTTGTTCTCCTGGCTCCGGCAGAGCATGATGAGGTAGGCCTGAAAGTTGGCCAGCTCCTCGACCAACGCGCGACGCGCGTGGAAGAGGTCGCCCATCAGACCGCGGACCTTGGGCGTCCAGCCGAGCGCCTTGCGGGAGTCCGGATCGGTAAATCCCATGACCTCGGCCATGCGAACGACTTTCTGGTCTTCTCCGTTGGCCGCTTGGCTGCCGAAGTGGAAGTAGTTGCGTGTCTCCTCCGAGCTGAGGATCTTGAGCATCAGCAGGAACAGGGCGAGAGCCATCATGGCGAACTCCCACATCCTCCTGGTGAAGACCTCCGGAGGCATGTCATACCACTGCTCCTCGATGCCTTCGGCCTTGTAGTACTCCCGCATCTTCTTCCAACCCTCGGCCTCGATCGCTTCGAGCTCGCGGTATCGCGCCATGAAACCGTCAGCCGGCTTCCAGTCGTCGTGCACCCAATACTTCGAGAGCTCGCGCTTGCGACCGTCGTCCTCGGTGCTCCACTCGGTCTCGCCAGGCTCGACCAGGTACTCCTTGGCCAGCTCTTCGGGGGGCATTTCGCGGACCTTCTTCTTCTCGTCTTGCTGCTCCTTGCGGAGCCTGTCGATCTTGGCCTCGAGAGCCGTGGCGGTCGTCGTGATGCTGGAGTTGCGCTCCGCCTGGAGCCGTGCGACCTCCTTCTGGGTCTCGGCGTCGAAGGCCACGAGTTCCTGACGGATGAGTTCCGCCTGGTCCTTCATCACCTTGACGGCCGGCCCTTCGCCGTAGCGACCGGACGGGCCGGTGCCGGCGGCCTCCTGGGCGATCTGCTTCTCCTTCTCGTCGAGGCGCTTAACGATGTCCGCCCGCGACTTGCCGCGGTCGGCGTTGTACCCGTCGGTGTCGGCCTGGGCCTTGTCAGCCGCGGCCGTACCGCCGGTGGTCTTCAGCTTCTCGACCTCCGCGATCCGCGCCTCGAACCGCTTGTCGACGTCCTTCAACGCCCTGTCGCGCATGATGTTCTGCGCGACGAGGGCCTTGCGCTCGAGCCGATTGTTGATCTCCG
The DNA here is from genome assembly GCA_001784275.1 of Candidatus Magasanikbacteria bacterium RIFCSPHIGHO2_02_FULL_47_14. Lineage (GTDB taxonomy): Bacteria > Patescibacteriota > Patescibacteriia > Magasanikbacterales > UBA922 > MFQB01. The sequence goes on along the minus strand of MFQB01000033.1, from coordinate 12,290 downwards.
GTTCCTGAACCGCGAGGATGACCGGCACTGCGGTGGCTTTCGCAATCAGGAGGAGCAGAAGAGCACGGATGACGAACACCGACACGTTCGACTTCCCTCGGGTGTCCGACACCTGGATTGAGCGGTCGAACAACGCGGCCATGAGGCCGAAGATGAAGCCGAGGATGATGGGGAAGACGATGCCGCCGAGGCTCCAGCCCCAGGCCTTGCTCCACGCCCACGACTCGACGAATACGAAGCCGGTGAGGGCGAGGCCGAACACGGCCAATTCGAGCCGCACGCGGCTGTTGAGGAGCGACTCTCCGTGAACCCGCAGGGCCCACAGCCCGCTCCAGAAGTTCCCGAACCCCTTGGTGAATGCTCCGAGCCTTCTCATCTTTCAACCCTTCCTGTGACGCGGCCTCCCGCGTTTGGAACGTCGCGTGCGGGAGGCCTTCCCCCACCGCGAGAATAGAAATTGGGCGGATTAAAAAATCGCCCGACAGATTGCAAACTTCTACTATCTTGGCTAATTTCGCTTAAAATAGCCAAAAAAGTAGAAGTTTGCCTGATCTACCTATTGTAAATGAACGAAACAGCAGACCTTATCATAAAATAAGAACTTTGTCAAGTAAAACGAGAAAACAAAAACGGCTCAGACAAGCCATTTTCATCAAATAAAAACCGTCTTTAAAGAGAAAATAATGTCACTTCCCCACCTCTGTTTCCAGAAAAAGATCTTTCAACTTCCCACGTCGCCAAATTTATGACTCGAAGTTGGTCTTTGCCCTGATAATACATTCGTCCTTTATAGGTAAAAATAAAGTTAGCATACACTTCCGGGTCTGACAGGGATTTGCTTTCGAAAATATTATTATTTTCGTCAAAGCGCATGAGCAAGAGATTATTGCTGCCGCCGATAATAATGGTGCGCGCTTCCGGAGAGATTCCAACTGAATATGGATAGTCAATCTGAGGTCGGACTTGTTCACTGACTATGTATGTATCCTTTACAGATACTTCTTTGTCAGGATTTAATACGACAACTTTGGGCGTCCCCCCTTTATCCGTTGCAAAAAATAAACCATTTGACCTATGAACGCCGACAGCGCCCACGTCATCTTTAGTCAAACCGAATTCTTCCAAAGAAATAACCTCTATGTGTTTTCCGATGTCGATTGAAACTGCAATTAACGGAAGCGACGTGCCTATGCCCTCACCGCATGGCCAGGTAAAAAATCGGCTATTCTTTGAATCATACTCCGCACACATGGTATCGATGTCAGAGAGAACCGGGGCCTGCGCAAGTGCGTGTTGTGTTGCATCGAAAAAGTATGACCGAGAGCTTAAAACCGGCGGTAGACCCATGCCGCTTTCATCGATAGCCGGCGGATCGTGCGTATGAATATGAATAAAAAACTTGTCTTTTTCAGTAATGGATGGATAAAGATGTACATCTTCGTCTGATCTCAAAAACTGAACGGACGGGTCTGTTTTAACACTTTTCAATGTCTTGTTTTGAAGGTTATATGAAAACAAATCATTGTTTTTGCTTAAGATAAGAAATGTTGGAAATTGACTATACGAATATTGATTTTCGATGGTATACCCTTCTGGAAGAAACGCCTGTGTTTCACCGGTTTGCACATCAGTGAGTGTATACTGACCGTTATATCCTTGGCCAAAATAAATATCTTCTTCTGGAGGAAGAGAAAAAGTTGGTTCCGTGACTAATGGAGACGGAGTTGATGCCGCTTTTGACGGAGCTGAGGTAGTCTTTTGTGAAAATTCGTTGCGCGCTGTAAAAAAAAACAAACCACCGGCCAAAAATACTGCCCCTATAATCGCAAGTGAAATAAATGGTCTCAGCATCATATAAAAGTCCCCATATATCTAGTATGGTCCAAAAAAATATACGGGTCAAATTCTTGTGCAGGATACTGAAAATTACTCGGATGTTTTACGACCCGCCGGCGGGCAGGCAAATTCCATTAAACAGAAATCCATTTGAAATAAATTTTCGAAAACTGTCGTAAAAACAAAACAGCCTTTGAAAAAAGCTGCTTTGTAATTTGCGCGAAGTGGGGTTGTCACCATGAGTATGTCGCGCAAGCATGACTCATGTGGGTTCCGGGAAGGAACCGTTGTCCGTTGCGGCTAACGGAGCAGTCGGCAGGCCGTGTACTGTCCGCGCTTCATTCGTGGCAAGCTGACGCGGCTCAGCCGTTCGCGCAGCGCCTTTTTGATTTCAGGTGGTGCCTTCGCCAGAATGAGTGAACGAACTCGGTCGAGGTTGCCTGTCCTTTCTTCCTCGAGAGTGAGGGGAAAGTGCTGTCCGATTTCCTCGTCCTCAACCCAGTAGTGGTTGGTATCCAGTCCATACCGCTTGAGTTCCGGGTAGAGGACGTTGATCCGATAGACCATTACGAGGAAGGCGAGAATCGGCGTGTGCGACGCGGGTGAGAAATTCGGATCTCCCCAATACGCTTCACACTGAGTGGACACTACAGCCACCTGGCTCGCGCTACCCAGGACTCGGACGCCAACATTCCCCTTTTCCAGACGCTCATTGCCGTAGCGGTGCGTCCAGGTTTTGGTGTCTCCGTTTTTGTAGGCCTTGCGCACCCGCTCAATCCATTCCAGAAGGTGTTCAACCGGCTCGCTCCTCTGGATAGCTTTCACGAAAAGATCCTTCCAGAGTTTCTCGAACTGAAAGTAGAAGAGTTGCTCCTCATTCGTACTTCCAAGTTCACCATGCCGCTGAATAGAAAGCCAGAGTAGGTTAGAGATTGCTTGCCGCGCGCTCAATGTCGGCGGTATCACAAGCTTCAACTCGTACTCGGTCGGCGACTCGACCGGGTCAGACGCCAAGGCCGAAGCCAAAAGCGGCTGGTATTTGGCAATCATGTCAGCAGTCGGGTAATTCCACACCTTCGCCGGGTTCAAGCTGCCCCTCTTACCAACATCGGT
>MFQB01000033.1:1289-9318 GCA_001784275.1 Candidatus Magasanikbacteria bacterium RIFCSPHIGHO2_02_FULL_47_14 | reverse complement strand
CCAGTGCTTCGGCTGGAGTTTCGCCATAGGCTCCGTAAATGGGTTCCTTTCCATCCCACGTCCATGCGTCAACCACCAGGCGAACCATGGGGTTACCATCCTTGCTTGCATAATCCGGCCCGAGCTTCCAGCCATACGTGGCGACCGCTGTCCAGTCATTTCCACGTGGATTTTTCCTGAACGTGTGGTACGGCGTGAAGCCTGGCCAGCCCCGCCAATCAGAGCGAGTGATCTTGATCGTGGGGAATCCTTTTTTCCCTTCGTCCCCAAGGATCAGAATCCCATCGTGACTCAGGCGGTAAGCTGTGAGCGGCACCAGGTTGCTCGGCAGAAGCACAGACTCGGAGAAGTACTTCTTCTGCGCGCGCGCAGGATCTCTGACGAGGTCGTCGAGGACCGCCTGGGCGTCCTGTTGGTGCCCGGCCGCGACGAACCAGCTGAGCCGGCTCTTCGCGTAGTCCTTGATCGAGGCGTCTGCCCAGGTCGCGAGCGTCTGCACGTCCTTCTGGGAGTAGCCGGACGGAGCGGCGAAAGCTGCGTTGTTGGTTCCGAAGGCGAGAACGAAGGCGACAAACGTGAGCTTCCTCATGGCGTTTTCCTTGTACATGGCGGATAAGTAGCTGGACCTACTTTAACCATTGTTATGGATCACGGCGAACAGGTCGACCAGACCTGTTTCGACGGATTATCCTACAAAAACTATTATAAGATGATCCGTTCAAACAGGGCACGTAAAACAGCGAAGAGTAGCACAAAAGATAGATCTTGTCAATAGGGTTTGAACAAATTTTGCTAAACAAAAAAATAGCTTACAGGCCATTCGGTAAAAAATACCACCACCCGGGCTCTTTTCCAAAAAAATGACAAATTCCTTGTGGTGCACGCCAAGGGATTCGAACCCCTGACCCCCTCGGTGTAAACGAGGTGCTCTAACCAACTGAGCTAGGCGTGCATGATAAATTGAAACGCAAGTAGTATAGCGAAAATGTGTGGTCTCGTCAATTTGAATAAGGACAGTAAACGCGTACAAAAAACCAAAAGCCTCGCCGATCCTCCTACTTCTGAACTCAATTATGTAAGTCCAAAAGCAGTTGTTCGGCGAGGCTCAGGTGAGATCTCGCGTTACAGCTGCTGCCGGCCGGCGCGAATGGGCGCAAGCAGGCGTGCTGTGTTGCGAGCGGTGGTCGGGCTACTACTCCACGTCGGCGTCGACCCGGTCGATGTAGGCCTGGTCACCCCGAGCGCGGCGGAGCGCATCCAGGTCGATGGCTCGTCCGTCGAACGGGGTCACGCGGTTGTCCGCGTAGTGCACCGCGCGCCAAGCACCGCACCACTGCCCAGGTCCGCGGTTCCAGCCGACCTTCCGGAGCAGGATCCACCCAGTGTTCGGGTCGGACTGGTTGTCGGCGTAGAAGACGGCGACACCGTAGTGTCCGGGCTTGGCCGAAGGCTTGAAGCTGGTATCTTGGTGTGCGTTCCGGTACACCAGACAACGCCAGATCTGTCCGGCCTGATCCACGTGCTCGAACACCGAAATCGGAGTCGGCACCTGGCCCTTGGCGCAAGCGCCCGGATTGGACGCCAGAGGAAAAACCTGGGCGAGGTAGGTCTGCGTGATCTTCGAGAGCAGATCGGCCCTGCTCATTGCCGGCCTCTCCAGCTTCCAGGTGCAGCGCCATCCGATTCGGCTGCCGACGACGCGAGCCGCCAACAGCCACCAGAACAGTCCGTAGGCGATCACCACGATGAGGATCTCGCCCAGTGTCATCTTGTGCGGGGTACCAGTTGCGGTATTCACCTCTTGCCCTACCTTTCTTCGTGCAATGAGCACGTCGTTGACCTCAGAAAACACTCTAAAAAGTGAGTCCTTTCTGAGGCCAAAAACGTTATACTATAGCAGAAAAAAGCTCTTTTGTCAATATGAAGAGCTCTTATACCCTATTTTATTCTCAAGTTAGCCCTTTTCTGCTAATTTGTCCTGTATTATTTCCCAATACCGCTCATCCCCCATTTTCTCTTTCATAAAATACCACCACTCCACTCCCCACAAATAAGCACGCGAAACTCCAATTCGTTCAGTATAATTCAAGTGTTTCACAAGACGATCAGGATTCATGGTCTTTTCTTGCTCTTCGAGCGGCGTACTCATCGGGTCACCACTCATGAACCACGGTTCAGCCTGCAGTTCAGCAACAAAAAACTTTTCCATTGGGATACCTAAAATTTTTGCTTTCCACCGATAAAATGCCGCAGGCATAAAGTCATACTTTATAACGTGTCCCCGCGGCGTGCGCACAACACGATAGAGCGTGGTTCCAAAAAAATCTCCTGCCCGCGATGCCTTCATCCACCTTCCCAACTCTCCGCTGTCGGTTAGAACAACCGGATGCCCAGAGTCGAGATTTCTCACCAGCTTGATCTCTTCATCAACGACTGAACGATCGTAGCCGAGACAGTCACCAAATGCAAAGCCAATAAATGGTTCATTTTCTACCTGCCAACGCTCAAGCGCTGCGTGCTTTTTATATCGCTCAACAATCATCCCAACATAGTTAAACAAATCCTTTTGCGCAGGGTCCCCGGTGGCAGTGTGCCAGGCAGGTACATGGCACTCCGGCCAGCGCGGCGCTTTTTGTCCCACTACCATCGTTACTTTTATTCCTCGTTTTGCTGCTTCATCCATTTGCCAATCCACGTCAGCAAAGTTAAATACCCCACGCTCCCTTTCAATACTATTCCAAGCGGCAGCAATCCGTATATATTTTGGATGCAACTCATCGAGCGTCGCACGATAGGTCTCACGCCAGTCAAGTCCCAAAAACTCAGCATGGGTCTGACTAAAGCTTATGCCATACTCGACAGGATACTTTTTTATACTAAAAAGCCACATCGATCCGTAAACGACAAGCAACACCAGAAAAAAAATCAACAAAATCATACGTTTTTTCATAGAAACATCTTACTGTACAACAAACAGGGCTGAGCCAAGGATAACTAATGCAATTGCGACAATCTGAAAAGATACTTCACGTGGTGCAAATTTTTCGTGAAATACTCGCGGTGCAAAGCGCGTCAAAAGATAAATTAATAAAAACATAAAAGCATACTGCAACCCAATCATTGCATTGACCAGCGTGACACTTCCGCGTGCAATGGCGTACTGAATAAGCACAACCCCAACAATGCCTGCAACTTTATCTGTTATCACGGTGCCCACCGCATGTTTTTTCCCAAAGCCACAGTTCTTACATCGTTCCATAGTTCTTCCGCGCGATGGACGCACAAACGAACGCCGCACGTGCGAAGAATACAAGCATACTAACCCCACAACTCCGGTAAAAACGCGTGTCCACATGAATCCTGTGAGGAATGGGTATGCTTCGTAGATATACTTTGCGGCGGTGTGAGACACGGCAAACAACAGACCTGCGACAAGCGCCCATGCAAATCCTTTATATAGTCCCAAACCGTTTTTTGTCAGCCGCACAGAGAGCAAAAAGGTTGCGAAAACCAATACCAACATACCTAACACCTGGAGCGACTTCAGTGACTCTCCAAGATAGAGTGCGGCCAGGGCAAACGTGCCAATACTCACGACCGAGCCGATAAACGGATTGACGTGACTCGCCTCTCCCCGTTTGACCGCAAGAAACATGGCCCAAAGCCCAAAACCAAACGCAAGCCCTGAGAGCGCGGCAACAGCCCAGTCTTGTCCCTGAAGCAATTCAGCGCCGAACGGCCACAAAATAATCGCGCCAAACATAAAAATGGTCGAGTAAAACGCATACACGACTGGTTGCTGCACAGATCTGGTCAAAATGAATTTATCTAAAACAAAAACGATCGCGAGAAAAAAATAACCGAGTAGCGCAAGAAAAAACCAACTCATAATAAATGCATATCTTCGATCTCACTTCGTCGACCGGTGAGTGCCACCTCTTCAATGTGATAGGCGCCGTTGCGTGGGGCATTCATAAACCCTTCCATCGCAGCCTGAGCGAGCCAGCCGGATTCTAACCAGTCAAACAGCCACTCGTGCGTATAGCGAGCATCTTCTTGTTCAAATCCTGCACCAATCGCATGGAGCCAGGCGCGGTTAAAGTCTTCTTGCGATCCGATTCCTGGGGCCATAATAATCGGCAACCCCAGTGCGGCATAAAATGACAGCTCACTTGGTTTGGTCCACAAGATATCTGTGGTCAAAAGTGCTTTGTTGAATTTTTCAAAATATTCACTCTTTTTTTCTCCATAAATAATCCGCACATGACCGGCATGTTTTTTATCAAAGTGTAAGCGACGGACCTCTCGTTGATAGTAGTCAAAGACATCTTTGCGCGCACCGGCAACCAAATTTAAAACAATGTTACCTGCATCAATTTTTTCATGCAGACTATCCAAAATCTGGATACCAATATCTCGTTGAGCACCGGCACCACCGACAGCAAAGGTAATCGTGAGTGGGTGGTCAGACTTGGTAGTCATATACGACGCTCCAAGGTAATGTTTTATTGTGTGGCGATACTTTGAGCAGTACTTCCCCCCCGGGTCCAAGTTCACCAAACGATTGGCGAGACTCTTTTTGAGAACAGGCAGATCCTTTCCTCCAATATTTTCTTTGGGTAGTGGAAAACCGGTGACAAATATTTTTTCAGGTCGGACACCATAAAGTTGAAGGCGCTGTGAAACTCGCTTGTTGGGAGCAAAATAGTTGATGCGACTGGTCGCCGGAGCATACGGCGCCCAAGCCCGTGATATATCTGTATCTGTACACAAGCAATAGATCTCACCTTTGTATCCGTGTTCTTCTGCAAAAAAAGCCGTACTAAAAAAAGTGGTCACAAACGGCAATGGTTCTTCATTCAACTTTTCGATAAGATCTCTTCCCCACCCCCGACGAATCATCCGATAAATTTGCTTGACTTGTGCAGTCGGGGCAGACAAGTCGCGCTTCGGATAAAACGACTCGATCCGCTGCAAGTAATTCATGATACCAAAAAGTCCGGTTCCAACGATCGGGACTTTTTTCATACGCGAGATAGTCTCATACAGCGTTCGCCCACCTTCCCAACGCGTCTTATCCACACGCGGAATGCCGGGATAGGTATTGGCGCTTATGATGGCAAGGCCGTCGTCAAGCGGGATGCTCGCAGGTCGTGTAGCAATATCCTTTAATGGATATGCAGCCCGTTGATGGCCATATCCCATATCCACAGTAATGATGTATGCACGGAGTTGTTCAGGCATGGAGGAGATGTTAACCGAGAGATATGGCTCTAATCAGAGCATGTGAAACATATCCGTATTCTAGACGAACTCTTGTTTGGTCTTTGAGTTGATCTCCGCTTCCCTGATCCACCATATGAGTGCTCCCATCAGCCAATGTGAGCATATATCCTTGTTGTTTGATAAGTTGCTTAGAGGCCAAGACGCCTTCAACAACACCCTTTCTTCGTTCTACCAAATCCTGCCTGACCCGCTGGTAGGTGCGGTAAAAAAAGACGGCAATCCCGATATTTGAACCAATAAGAGACAAAAAAATTAATGTCATGAGCGCAGGTTGTGTTTGGAAAAAACCATTATTCCAGAAAACAAAAAATATAATCAGATCTCCGATCGTACTCATTGTTGTAAGCAATATAAGTATTTTCTTTTTCGCTGCGGCATTCTGTTGCAATCTGAGAAGATCATCATCATTACATGACTCAACCTGTTGATATTGAGTAGTGGTTCGAGGGAGTACCATACGGTCTCACTTTGCCGCGGCACGAATAAACTCACGGAACAACGGGTGGGGTCTCATCGGCCGAGACTTAAACTCCGGGTGAAACTGTGTTCCAACGAAAAACGGGTGATCTGCCAACTCCACAATTTCAACCAGACCTGTCTCCGGGTTGATGCCGACGATACGCAATCCTGCATCATCCACTTCTTTTCTATATGCGTCATTAAACTCATATCGATGACGGTGGCGTTCAGAAATGATATCTTGCCCGTATGCTTTACGTGCCAGCGACCCTTTGCGCAATGCACAGTCGTATGCACCCAAACGCATCGTGCCGCCATATCTATTTGCCTGGATATTTGCTTTTTGAAACGGACTTACGTGGATCACCGGATGTTCAGCGGAGTCATCAGCCTCGACCGTATGTGCGCCGGTTTTGCCCAGCACATTGCGAACAAACTCAATCGACGCCAGTTGCATGCCGTAACAGAGTCCAAGATATGGAATTTTATTTTCACGAGCAAATCGTATGGTGTTGATAATACCCTCAATTCCTCTGGTTCCAAAACCACCTGGGACAATGATGCCATCGTATTTTTTGAGATGTTGCAAGTGACCCGGGTTTGTCTCAAACTCTTCCGAGTCAACCCACTCCAGTACAGCATGTACCTTATTAAACTGCGCTGCATGTTTGGTTGCTTCGATCACTGAAATATACGAATCTGCCAGCGTGAAATCACCGGTACCAAAATATTTTCCAACAACCGCGATGCGGACATCTTTCTTTGTGTGTTTAATGCCTGCGACAAACTTTTTCCATGCTTCAAGATTTGTCTTGCGTGGTTTAAGATGCAACACTTTAAGTAACTTATTACCTACGTCCTGCTCTTCCATTTTTAGTGGAATCTCATAAATTGATTCAACATCCGGCGCAGAAATGGAATAGCCTTTGTTAATGCCACACAACATCGCGAGTTTTTCCTTACGAACTTCATCAAGTTCAATCGGTGCGCGGGCAATAATCATGTCTGCATGCAGGCCGGTCTGATTCAGCGCACGTTGTGCATGCTGCGTTGGCTTTGTCTTCATTTCACCTAAGTGCCCCGGGACCGGGAGATAGCTTACCAGTACAATCGCAATATCCTCTGGTGAGTGAAGTTTGAGTTCGCGGACTGCCTCTAAAAACAAAATGTTTTCATACTCACCCACGGTTCCACCAATTTCGATAATAACAACATCCGACTTACTGTGCTGTTGAGCTCGTTTAATACGGCGGATGATTTCTTCCGGAATATGGGGGACAACCTGAACACACTTGCCCTTGTATCCCATGCTCCGCTCACGATCGATCACTGTCTGGTACACACGGCCGGTCGTCATATAATTAATAGACGTCAAGTCGACGTCTAAAAATCTTTCGTAGTTCCCCATGTCTTGATCAGTCTCGTCGCCATCATCAGTTACAAATACTTCGCCATGTTCAGTCGGATTCATGGTTCCCGCATCGACGTTAATATAGGGGTCTGCTTTCATTGCAGTGACGTGGAAACCTTTGGCTTTCAAAATAGCGCCGATAGAAGCAGAACTGACTCCCTTTCCAACTCCACTTAATACACCTCCGACCACAAAAATAAATTTCGGTCGCTGTGTGCTTCGCGCCATAGAAAAATAATTAAAATTTACTATGACAAGTATAGCATATTTTTTGTAATACAAAAACCCTGCGCTGACCCAAGTAAACTTGGACGCAGGGTTTTTGTTATTGCTCAGAAACCATCAAGCAGAACGCTTAATGATCCTTCGATATTCACCTCTTGAGATGGATATCGAGGGTCTGGCGCATGCGCTGTTCCCCCGGGTTGCCTTGCGGCGACCCTACGGAAGGGCCACACGGACGAGCTCGACGCAGCCGGCGACGGCCATGATGGCTCCGCCGACGACGATGACGAACTCGATCCACGCGGGCAACCGGTGGTTGTCCAGCATACGCCAACTTCTCCTTGTCTAGGGGTGGATTGTCCCTTTTTGGCTTATTTTAGCTAATTTTTATAAGCGCAAAAGGCACAACCAACCCACTTTGACGAGTTAGTATACCATCTCTCCCCCCTTTTGTCAAGCTTCAGAGGGCTTCTTCAACTCTCACTCTGATTTCCGCCTCAAGGCCGTGGCCGAAGACTGCCATGGCTCGATGCTCTCCGAGCTCTTTTATGGCCTGTGGAATACGAATTTGTGAAGATTTTACTGTAACTCCGATCTGTTCTTTAATTAACTTGGCCAACTTCTGCGGCCCAACGCCAGCATAGAGCG
>MFQB01000033.1:639-1246 GCA_001784275.1 Candidatus Magasanikbacteria bacterium RIFCSPHIGHO2_02_FULL_47_14 | reverse complement strand
TTGCTTCAACAAAAAATTCCGCGCAAAGCCGTCTGCGACCTCCTTTACATCGCCTTTTTTCCCAGTGCCGGGCACGTCCTTTTTCAGGATAATTTTCATACGCAGGTAGTCTAACAAAAGGTTGAAAAGCAGGCAAGAAAGTGGTAGTATGGTAATACTATGAAATCAGGATTTGTTGTACTTGTCGGCCGTTCCAACGTTGGAAAGTCGACGCTCTTAAACACACTCATTGGCACCAAAATTGCTGCCACGAGTTTTCGTCCACAATTGACACGTCACATCATTCATGGAGTGATGCACACCCCTGAAGGTCAGGCAATTTTTGTTGATACCCCGGGCGTATTTAAAGACAGACGAAGTCGACTCACCGGAAAACTGACCCAAAAAATAAATGAGGCACTTCAGGACATCGATATTATTGTCTATGTTGTTGACCCAACTCGCGAGGTCGGGAGCGAGGAACGTGCCGTTTATGGCATGATTCGCCACATAAAAAAACCAAAAATTTTGGTGATCAACAAAAGTGATCTGCCGAGTCAAGAGCGTGAGTATCAGTCTTCATACGAAGAGTGGAGCGAGGACTTTGATGCAGTCCTGCCACTCTCGG
>MFQB01000033.1:0-579 GCA_001784275.1 Candidatus Magasanikbacteria bacterium RIFCSPHIGHO2_02_FULL_47_14 | reverse complement strand
GAGACCCGCTCTACCCGGAGGAACAACTTACCAACGTGGATCAGTACTTCTGGATCGCGGAAATCATTCGTGAAAAAATATTTTCTGTGATCGATAAAGAAATCCCGTACTCTATTCATGTGGAGGTGGACTCACTTGAGGAAAAAGAAGATATGCTCGTCATCCAGGCCCGAGTTCTCACAGACGAGGAGCGATACAAGCGAATCATCATTGGTGCGGACGGCGCAAAGATAAAAGAAATTGGCACCATGGCCCGACGTGAACTCGAACAGGCGACGAACAAAAAAATTTATTTGGAGTTAGAGGTTGAAGTCGACACACATTGGGTAGAGAGAATATAATGGATCTGTATGATGACTCTGTATAATACATTAACGCGCACGAAAGAAACATTCGAACCACTCAACGACCATGAAGTAAAAATGTACACGTGTGGTCCAACCGTCTATAACCACGCGCATATTGGAAACCTGCGTACATACATTTTTGAGGACATTTTACGACGCGTGCTCCGATACAACGATTACAAAGTCATTCATGTCATGAACATTACAGATGTTGGCCATCTGACTGACGACG
>MFQB01000032.1:890-5256 GCA_001784275.1 Candidatus Magasanikbacteria bacterium RIFCSPHIGHO2_02_FULL_47_14 | reverse complement strand
CATCGTCGGGAAGCGCCTCAGCGGCTTCATCGACGACCTGGAGCAGGCCGAGCGCGACGCGATCGAGGCGGCCCGCCACCAGCACGAGGTCGCCAAGGCCGCGGCCCGCCGCGCGCAGGCCCAGGCCGAGCTCGAGGCGCCGGTCGCCGACGACCAGGCCCTGGTGGTCCCCAAGAACTGGGCCCAGGAGTTCCTGGCGCAGATCTCGGCCGACCCCTCGTCCCTCCTCGACGGCGACGACGCCTGATCCCGCCCCGAGTCCTTCGACGAGCTACGATCCCACCTCCAAGCTCGAGTGAAACCTTCACGTAGCCGCACATCTCCATCCCGGAGACGTCGGCTCGAGTTTTCGAACGGTCGCCTCAGGTGACCGTTCTTCGTTTTATACACACTTCCATAAAATTCTAAACACTGCTACATTTGAATCTATATACTTGGAGGGCGTATGGAGATTTATAAAACCAAAGCCAAAAAATTTCCTGGCACATACTTTCGTATAGTACACAAACAAGCGTTTGGCTTATATATAAAGATCAGCAAGAAAACAAAACGACGAGCATATATCAGATCTGCTTATTTTGATAAAGAAAAAATCTTTCTTGATCTATTTTGGCACCACCTCTTTGAAAAACCTAACTGGAGAAACCGAGTAAAAAGAATACAATATTATGCCTGCGCTCTAGAACTCATTCAAAACTCGTCCTTCAAGCCGAATTGCGCAAGAAATCCAAACAACTCTCAAGAAATGCTGTACCGCTTTTATGGAACTACTCCTAACGCTGAATTTTTCTGCGTTCAAATTAAAGAAACAAAAAAGAAAAAACAAAAATTTTTAATATCCATATACCCAGTGAAAAAGGAATTTTTTAACTCAAAATAAAAAGGACCTTCCGACTAAGTGTGGTACGAAAACCACGGTCGAAAGCCCTTTCTAAATAAAAAATACACCAATCAAAAAACTGTGTCAAGATGAATTACGCCATTTTTTATACCCCCACTCTTGCTAAAACTCTCTATCCTATGCTATACTCGCCTCGAGTTATTTTATGCGCATCTCCAGAAAAAAACGCCCGCAAAAACTCTTGATCCCGGTCTTCCGCACCAATGAGCGAATTCGGGTTCCGGAGGTTCGTGTTATTGACCCGGATGGAAACAACCTGGGCGTTCTTCCCATTGAACAGGCCATTGCCAAAGCAGCAGAACTTGGCCTGGACCTGGTGGAGATCAACCCAAAGGCAGAGCCGCCGGTCACACAGATACTGGAATTTGCCCACTTTAAATATCAAAAAGAAAAAGAGGCCCGCAAACAAAAGGTGAACTCTCATGTCAGCGAAATCAAAGGCATCCGCCTCTCTATCCGCATTAGTGAGCATGACATCGACGTCCGCTGTGCCCAGGCCGAAAAATTCCTTGAGCGCGGAGACAAGGTCAAAGCTGAAATAATCCTGAAAGGCGCTGAAAAATTCAAGGTTCCCCTTGCCTACGACGTCATCAGCAAATTCGTTAAAAAAGTCCAGGAAACCGTGCCCGTCCGCTTTGAGCAGGAGACCACCCGACAGGGCAACAAGGTGACCGCGATTATAGCCAAAACATAATCCACACTCCGTCTCTTGACGAATCGATCGGCTTTGTATATAATGCCTCCACTTTATATGCCAAAAATGAAAACCCACAAGGCAACCGCCAAGCGGTTCCGGGTCAAAAAAACCAAAAAAGGTATCAAGATTATCAAGCGAACTGACGGCCAGGATCATTTTAACGCACGCGAATCCGGCAAAACACGTCGCAACAAACGATCAGATAAGTCCATGCAAGTCACTCACACACAAAAGACGATTTTGCAGGGAATGCCATATAACTATTAAACGGTATGCCACGAGTCAAACGCGGACAAGGTCACGTTAAAAAACGCCGCTCCCTGATGAAGCGAGTGAAAGGATTCCAGGGTGGACGAAAAAATCTTTTGAAGCAGGCCAAGGTTGCTGCGACCAAAGCGGGAATGTACGCCTACAAAGACCGCAGAGTCAAAAAGCGCACCTTCCGAGCTCTCTGGGAAGTCCAGATCAATGCCGCAGCTCGCATGCGCGGCATGAGCTACAGCAAGTTTATCGGCGCTTTGAAGATAAAACAGATCGGCATCAACAGAAAGATTTTGGCAGAGCTTGCCATCAAAAATCCACAGGTATTTGAGGCTATTATCAGTTCCGTCAAATAAAGCCCTGGGATCGACAGGCAGGGCTTGACAGGAAACCGAAAACGTGATATACTGATGTATCGATAAAGTTCAAGACCCGTAGTATGTTCGGTGTTGAGCGGAGGTACCCCCTCCTTTACCTCCAATGCTCGCATCGAACATAGTACGGGTCTTTTTATTTCCTGTTGACAGAAGAAGGCCTCTATAGTATCATAATCACACTATTTTTCTGACATTTAGCAGACCAATATGGGAATGAGAAAAAAAATCAACCGTGCAACAGCAATAAAACGTGTTGCTGCCAAGGTACATCGCGATAAAGCAAAGTTGAAACGAAAAGCCAAAGCCAAGACTCCCGGACAAAAACTCCACGACGCCATGCACGGGAGAGCGTAATCTCCCTTTTGTGGGCTGGTAGTTTCCCGACTGAGTCGGGAAAGTTGCGGGTTCAGTTCAAGCAATATGGAGGGGTTATGTGGTACGTTTATTATTTGTATTCACAAGAAAAAAATATTTACTACATCGGAAAAACGTGCGACATAAAACGTCGACTCACTGAACACAACAATCACGAAGAAAAATTTACCAAAAGAACAAAAAATTGGAACCTCGTAGGCCTGATAGAATGTGAGACAAGTATTATCGCAACCAGGATAGAAAGAAAACTAAAAAAAGCAAAAAACAAAAAATACGTACAATGGTACTTTCAAAAAAACGGGATAAAAGTATAAATGCTTACACCATTTAGCGGGCTGGTAGTTCAACTGGTTAGAGCACTGCCCTGTCACGGCAGAAGTTGCGGGTTCGAGTCCCGTCCAGCCCGCCAAGTGGTGTATTAAAAAACCCCGACTGAGTCGGGATTTTTTTATTTTACTGTCTCAACAATATACAACCAACTAGCTCGCTTTCTTAGCTATAACAGTAGCGCGGTTAAACACAACCCCTTCGTACAGAGAAGGATCCCCTGTTAAAATACCTTCCATTGTCTGCCTGAGAGCCGAAGCTGACGAATTGCTGTCTCCGCCTAAAACTTTATACCCTGCGCCTCCTTTTAGCAGTTCCCTTCCTCGCTCAGAGCTAACTGGTTTTTTGACTGCAACGCGCCCAAGATCTTCTCCATCCAAAATAGCCACATCTTCACCCTTTTCCTGCCGTTGACGTATTTCTTCTATTACAGTTTCTTCGTCCCCGGGGATAACTTCAACTTCATATCCAAGCTGGGCAAGACGGTCGGGACCGGCTGCAGTGCCGTACATTTGGATAAATTTTTCTCTTTTATCTCCTTGCTCTTTTATATCAAATTGAGAAGTTTCTGCCCCCATGTCCACATCTTCATCTCGCCTCTCCATAACAGATCGCGGTATTTTATCCATAATTAAATCTCGCCTGTCATAAAGCGCATCACACCTTATATTTTCTTCGGTTTGGGCCAGCGGTGCAGTTGAAGCACCGGGATTTTGTTTTTTCCACTCCTGCAGACTACGATTAAGCGTGCCCATTAAATCACTGTCCATTTTTGACATCATCTCCATAACCTCACCTTTAGTGATTTTTTCTTTTTTTTCTAATTTCTCTTCGAGTTTACGAATAATAGCTTCACTCTCATCCAGGAATCCTTGTATTTTTTCCGCGTCCTCCAAATGAACCTCCGCAGCGGCAGCCCCAGCTTCCTTTTTACACCCAGCGCAAGTACTTGGGTTATTTCCATGATCACAAAAACCCATTTCTTTTAGGCCTGGCCTCTCATCGGTTGGACGTGACATATATTTTTTAGTTAAAATTCAAATTACATTCAGTTTAATACTATCTTTTTGGGCTACTATAAATCTCCTGCATCACACACCTGCCATCCGTCCGGCACATCACAGGGGGTTGGATACGCCTGGCACGCGCCATCTTTGCCTTGCCGGGCATAAGTAATGACCTGAATACACGCTCGTTTTTCACGAATATCCCAGTGGGTCAGCGGACGATCAACGGTGCTGGTCGACTCAAAAAATCCAAAGGATGCCAAAATACTTTCAAAGGCAGCACCGCGGCCTTCTATAAACACGGTGGTCTCACTGTCTACTTTGACTTCAACCAAAGTGATCTGCTTTTGATCGCCAAGTGTTACATCAGTCTTCCATCCGGACTTGCCGCCAATCTGAACTATCTGCTTTGCCCCTTCTG
>MFQB01000032.1:0-780 GCA_001784275.1 Candidatus Magasanikbacteria bacterium RIFCSPHIGHO2_02_FULL_47_14 | reverse complement strand
GAAAAACGAAAGTTTGCAAAGGTGTTTACAGACAACTGCGTGCGCTCATCAGCTCGCCCCTGTTGGTACATTGCTGTTACCTTTTCCATGGCTCGCTCCCGAATCTGCGCTGGGGTGACCTCTGGGGTTGTTGAGGCTTTAGAGTCAATATCTGCAGTCACTCCTACACAGCCCGCGCCAACTCCAATGAACGTTGCCGCCATCACACCGATCGTCAATACTAAACTCAGATATTTTTTGTTGGTCTTGCCTCCGGTTCTGCCTAATGTCTTTTCCACAGCCGCAACACGCCTGCGTGTTTCAACCACGGTATCCGGATTCAAAGAGATACTATCGATCCCAAGTTGCACTAAAAATTCTGCAAACTCGGGGTAGTCACTCGGGGCCTGTCCACAGATCCCAACCTTTCGTTTGTGCGTATGGGCAACTTTTATAACATCCTGAATAAGTCGCTTCACAGCCAGGTTATTCACATCTCCAATCGATGCCATATTGGTCGTGTCCCGGTCCAAACCAAGGGTGAGTTGTGTTAAGTCATTGGAGCCGATACTGAATCCGTCGAACATCTGGGCAAACTCATCAGCCAAAATAACATTCGATGGAATCTCACACATGACATAGACCTCCAGACCATTTTCACCCTGCTTCAGGCCAAACTCTTGCATGGTATCGAGTACCTTTCTTCCCTCTTCCGGTGTGCGACAAAACGGCACCATGGCTACGACGTTTGTAAGACCCCAGTCGTTACGAACTTTTTTCAGTGCATCACACTCAAGTTTG
>MFQB01000031.1:28596-32049 GCA_001784275.1 Candidatus Magasanikbacteria bacterium RIFCSPHIGHO2_02_FULL_47_14 | reverse complement strand
GTTCCACGAGTGCTTTGAACTTCTCTGGAACCACAACTTCTTTTTTCTCCATTTCGTCTGACATAAATAAAAGATTAGAAATGTAATTAGGCTTTTTGTTCTTTGATTGCGTTGAGCACATTCATAAGTCCACGCATGTTTCCAGCCAAGACATTCACAAAGCCGGAAACTGGGGCATTGAGGGTGCCAACCATCTTGGCAAGCAACTCTTGTTTGCTTGGCAAAGTGGAAAGCGCCTTTACTTTGGTTGTGTCGATAAATGCACCCTCGAGGATACCACCGAAAATGCGTACCATCTCATGGTTTTTTGCAAATCCGGCAACGATCTGTGCAGGGGCGACTTCATCTTTGGTGCCAAAGAATGCTGCGACACCTCCATCAAATGCTTTGGTGTCGACGTCGAAACCTGCTTCACGCAAAGCGATCTTCACGAGCGTCTTCTTGCTTGCAAAACAGGATACTCCTGCTTCACGGCATTTGTCGCGCAACTCGTTCATGTCGCTCATGGTAAGTCCTTGGAAGTTCGCAAAGACAGCAGACTTGGCTGAGGCAACCGCCTCGGTAATTTTCTGCAACTCTCCTTCTTTTTTTTGTCGGGTTTTTGCCATAAAAAACAAAAACTGTGGAATTACCACAGACACAAAAGGCACAACGACCTTTCTATACTGTACCTCGGTAGCGTGTTTAATGCCGACTAGGTCGGCAAGCTACTGTCTGTGGTAACAATTAATTTATTGTTGAGACTAGAATAATCCTTCGGGAGTTTTTTGTCAAGAGAGATGTGGACGAACGCTGGCGGCTCGTCCGAACGTAAGGGCAGTCGCCTGAGCGACCACAGTTCGAAATCAAAGCCGCCAGCGCGGTCAGCCGACTACGCGGACCTGGGGGTCGTGGCCCCCACGCGCGCTACCGGCGACCTGGACTCGGACTCGTGAGCCCGGCTCGGGGGGCTGATGCCCCTGCGGGACACGAACCTCGTAAGTCCGGTGGGGCTGGAGTCCCATGGAAGCACTCGCCGGCTGGGCACGGCCGTCGGGCTGAATGGTCGCAAAAACCATGACTCTCCTCCTTTACTGGAGCTCCCCGCTCCAAAGGGAAAAAACGTGGGCATAACTATACCTGATTCATCTCAATCCGTCAACTTTTGAAATAGCTCTATTGACCCAAAAAATAAATTTATGTATAATGCTGCTGTTTTACGGCTCGTTCGTCTAGTGGTTAGGACACTAGGTTTTCATCCTGGGAACAGGGGTTCGATTCCCCTACGAGCTACGACGAGACAGCCCCGCATTGCGGCGTTGTTTTTTTAGTTACCTATACCAGCTGGTCTAGTTGAATTTCTATGCTATAATAACCTTTAATATCCCCTACTTTTGAATCTCTCCTATGCAAGCCACAGAATCACGCGCACGCCTCATGCGTGAGATCGCCGAGCAAGACGACACGAGCGTGGTACGTGATCAATGGCTCATCCCTACGATTTTTAGAAGTCTCCATGGCAAAGACGTCCATCCGATAGTCTCAGAAGGTTTTATCTATAAATCTCAAGATCGATACAACGCAGCCTGGCTCAGTCGCGAATTGATTCAAAATTTTGTCGATGAAAACCCTCGTGAAAAACAATCTCTGGATGGCGTCGACTTTGACGTCGAAGATCTTCCTGCTGGAAAGGAGTTCCCAAAGGGTGGAAAGCGCTTCACAATCACTGGTAACTGGAAGTTTGAAAAACCAACAGGGCTGCTCAGTCCTCACTCACAAAAACAAGAAGGACGAAAAACCGCCGGAGGAAATGGCATCGGCTTAAAACAAGCCGCACTCCGGCTCTTCAGAGACTTTGGAGTAAAAAAATTTGAAGTGAATGGTGAAAAATGGAAAGTTGCATACGGACTTACAGACAAAGATCAGCTGAACGAAGAACTTGCTGCTGCAGCGGGCAGCGAAGATGAGCAATCCGCAGCAGTCGAACATAACTGGCTTATCGGCGAAGTCTCGAAGACAAAGAACACCGGACAAAATTCTTACGTTATTGAAACAGATAACCCTGAAATTATCGCTGTATTTGAGGAACTTCAAACACTGGGGGTTTCGAAAGAAAACCCGTATCTACAAAATCCTGACTTTGAAAATGAACATGGCGCTATAAAATGGCTTCCGGTGACAGATCCAAATCGAGGTCGTGAAGCACAAGAACGTGGAAGACTGTTCATCAATGGACAAGTCATGAACGTACGAACGCAAGGTGGAACCAGCGCAGACTATTGGCATGGCCCTGAGCTGATGACGTTACGCTTGAACGACGTCGATTATGACATGAGCATCGATCGGCCGCCGGTAAATCTTTTCGACTTGGAGAGATATGCAACGACGCTCGTCAAGTCAATGAACGAAGAAGAACTCATTGGCCAACTGAAAAAGTCGGAACATATTTGGACACAAATCCATGACGCAAGCAAGTTTGGATCTGACAGACCCGCATGTTTTGTCTTGGTAGAGGAACTGGTTGAACAGTTGCATTTTAAACGATTTACAGATGCAGCTGAAATTTTCGGTGAACACTTTGAGGGAAAGCCGTACCTTGCGCTCGATAGAGTGGGAAAAGATGAACGAGCAAAATTGCTGGAACAAGGGTATATACTTTGCCCAGAGTTCTTTTCAAGAATAGGAATGCCACTTGCAAGCAGTAAAATGGAGCGGCGCGATAAGCTTGCTGCGGAAGCTCCTGACGAAGCAATCTATGATCGCAGACGAATGGCCATTGAAAAAGGAATGGATGTGTATGGCGAAGAACTCCCAGAGAACATAAAAAGTGACAGTGATTTTCTTGGCTATCTCAAAGAGCGTCTTGCAAAAATAAAACCTGAATTCGAGATTCTGCAGAACCCTCCAAACACCGTGCGGGTTATTTTTCCCGTTGAACTACCGGAAAACCTTCTTTTCCACCAACTTCCAAGACCTCGAAAAAATGACGATGCGCAAGAACTTCTTTACTTTATTCGAGGTGTAATAGCGCATGGTCTTAAAAATAACACCTTTCGCGAAGCCCATACGGCACAAACAGGATATTTTAGTAACTACAAAGTGCGCCACGATCAGGTTTCGAGAGAAGACATCCTGCTCGTCAGACATGTTGAAGAACCGGACGCAAAAAATTTTGTCTTTGAATTTACCCTTTCTGAAGCCAATCTTGCCGAGTGGCAGAGGGGAAAAAAACAAAAAGCCACAACTGACACCTGGCAATCTGATGTCAAAGAAAAAAAAGCAGAGGTATCAGATCTTCGACAATCAAAACTGCCGGATCGACCTCGAAAAAAAAGATCACGTTTGCTTACATGGGGGCCTATTGCCGCTGCAGCGACATTGGCAGCAGTACTTTGGACCGGCGAGTCGGAAAGCGATACGGGTACAACTCCGCGACCATCTGGAGCAGCATCAAAACCGGACTCCGGAGGTGAA
>MFQB01000031.1:24170-28565 GCA_001784275.1 Candidatus Magasanikbacteria bacterium RIFCSPHIGHO2_02_FULL_47_14 | reverse complement strand
AACGAAGGCACAACTTGGAAAGAGCTGCTCATCTGCCGGGACTAGACCCCATGCTTGATCAGCTCCGTGATTTGGCAAAGCAAAATAAGCTTAATAAGCCTGCACAAACGGAACTTGACGACTACACACGGTGGCGAGAGTCCGACGACTACTACGGAAACCTTATCTCAAACAACACAGGATATCTTGGCTCTGATACGGTAGTGAATATTCTGGCGGATCATGAGAGAGGCATAGACGTGGCCCCGGCGAGCCCAAAGACTGTTGATGACGCCACGCAAGCACTTGCTGACGAGTTACAACAGATCGCTAACAGTTTAGGTGGAGAAGAAGACAGGGTTGAAGACTTCAATATTGTTACAAATCCGGACAAAAGTAGTCTCGCTCAACTGGCGATTTTGCGAACATATCTCGAGCTCACGACCGACCTTCATATTGCGAGTGATATTTTTATATTTGAAGGAAAAGGAGCCTTGGGAGTCAATCTTGGAAAAAAAGCAATTGGCGTCCATGTGGAAATGCTAAAACAACCTTTTTTTAAAGCAATGGGAACATTCGTTCACGAAAACGCCCATAGTAATCCACGTGCTAAGCAACACGGAAATATCTTCATACAAACCCAAGAAGCCCTATTCTCCAGAATGAGCGAAAAACTTGACGGAATCGCGGAAAGAGCCACAAAAGGACAGCCGCTTTCTTCTCAAGAAAAAGCGCTTCTTGATTTGGAAAACCAGTGGGATCTGCTTCGACAGAAATAATAGACTTTTTATGAAGACCTTACTTCTTGCTATCGGGGTCGTTTTGTTATTTCTATCCATTGCAGTCGCAATAAATTTTGCGAACTTGTTGTTCCGTGGTTTTGCCCCACTCGTTTTGAGCCGCAAAATAGCCCTTAAGGCAATCCTCGACACGATACACCCAACACCTGGACAGGTCCTGTATGAGTTAGGCTCTGGGAGCGCCAGATTTTTGCAAATGGTTGAAAAAAAATTCCCCGATACTACGTTCATTGGCTTGGAGTACTCCCTCTTTCCTTTTTTATTTTCTCGCCTGACCCTTTGGTTTAAAAAAAGTAAAATCCAAATTCGCCGGGAAAATATATTTTATAGTGACTTACACAATGCTGATATCATTTTTTGTTATTTGCTTCCTGGTATGATGCCAGTATTGGGAACGAAAGTACGTTCTGAATGTAAACCCGGCACACTATTTGTGAGTTATATGTTCTCTGTTCCCAATTGGCAACCGAAACAAACAATCAGACAACATGGCGGCGTCATTTATTTTTACAAGGTTTAGACATCATACTAGTCAACGTGTGGACTCCCTCTCACAAAAATCGCAATGGACCGATTGGCGTTGGCAACTGGCCAGTAGTATTCGTAATAAAAAAGATTTTGAAAATTATCTGCAACAAAACAACATTCCGAACGTGGTAGAGATCATGCAAAGATACGACTTTTCTGTACAAGAGGAAATCCGGCTGACACCGTTTCTTCTCTCGCTTGTTGACTGGTCAAACCCGTGCGACCCAATTGCTGCTCAACACCTACCATCAAAAAAAGAACATACTCAAACACATCACATCTCATCTGTCTGGGAACAAACATCTGACTTTCTCGATCAAGACAACCGGATGTTACAACAAAAGTATCCGGATATTGTGGTGCTGCGACTTTCAAATACCTGTCACTCCTACTGTCGGTTTTGTTTTGAAAAAGAACGCACGCTCTTAAACAGAGTACCCACAAAGACCGGTGAGGATGAATTTCAAGCCTGTATAGAAATAATACAAAGACAACCCAACATTCGTCAGGTGTTAGTTACTGGCGGTGATCCTTTAGTTCTTCCAGACAACATATTGCTGGATCGAGTGGAAAAACTGCTCAAAATACCACAGATACGAATCGTACGAATAAACTCTCGTGCTTGGCTTCACAACCCATTTCGATTCACAGCTGAGCTGGCAGAAAAACTTGGGCAACTTCAGAGAGACTCCTGGACCTGGGGGCAAACCCGTGGGAAAGAAATTCATCTTGGAACTCATTTTAACCACCCCAACGAACTAACCCCGGAAGCACTTGCTGCTGTTCGACTCATGCAACAACATGGTTTGCACATATATAATCAAACTGTGCTATTAAAAAACATCAACGACTCTTTTGAAACTATTTTTGAGTTATTCAAAAAACTCAGAGAAGAAAATGTACGCTTACATTATTTTTCCCACGCCATGCCAGTGCCTGGCACTGAGCACCTCAGGACCCCTGTTCGAAAAGGACAAGAGATAATGCAGAAGCTGAGACAATCGAAAGAGTTTCGTGGCCAACTGCCCCACTATGAAATGTCACACGTCTTGGGGAAACAAATCGTGCCCGACTCAATGAGTGAAAACTTTTATGAAGCTACAAAAGAAAAGTCCAACGAAAGTATAATTCGCTTTTTGAGTGACATCACCGGACAGTGGGAGGAATATCCCGATGGAAAAGGTTAACCTCTTTTGCTACAATACAGACCATATGAAAATACTCGGCATCGAATCCTCTTGTGACGACACATCAGTGGCACTAATTGAAGCTAGTGATAACCACTTTGTAATTTTGGCAGAAAAAACTGCCAGTCAAATTGATATCCACAAAATTTATGGCGGTGTGGTGCCAGAAATAGCTGGCAGAAAACATGCCGAGGCCATAGTTCCACTTATTGAAGAAGTGACCCGTGGTGAAAAACCGGATGTGATTGCCGCCACGGCCGGACCCGGGCTTGTGACTGGTTTACTGGTAGGAGTTGAAGCAGCCAAAAATCTCTCCTACCTCTGGTCCGTCCCATTAGTACGTGTAAACCATATCGAGGGACATATTTATTCAGTGTTGCTTGGAACCCAAACACAGAATGCCGCACTTGCCTTCCCCGCCCTTTGTCTGATTGTTTCTGGTGGACACACGGAACTTGTTCTGATGAAAAATCACGGCGTGTACGAGCTGATTGGCAAAACTCGAGACGATGCAGCCGGTGAATGTTTTGACAAAGTTGCCAAGTTATTGGATTTAGACTATCCGGGCGGACCAAAAATTTCCAAGTTTGCTTTGGAAGGAAATACTACTGCGATTCCCTTTCCTCGTCCCATGATCGACTCTGACAACTTTGATTTTAGTTTCGCTGGATTAAAAACCTCGGCATTGTACTGGCTTCGGGACAACACACTTACTGCAGTAAAAGTAAATCCATTCCACGCAATTGCTTCCTGGTTTGGACAAAGTAGCGAGCCAGTAACAATACAAGATTTTTGTGCTTCTTTTGAGCAGGCGATTGTTGATGTGCTTGTGACAAAGACAATTCGCGCTGCTCAAAAATATAATCCCAAAACCATTATTCTCTCTGGTGGCGTGAGTGCGAACAAAAAACTACGAGAGAGTTTAGCAGAAAATGTTCAACGGCTGGGTGTAGAATTTCGAAGTCCGGAGTTAAAATATAGTATGGATAACGGCGCAATGATTGCACTGGCTGGTTATTATCACGCGCTGAAAGAAGACTTTACCTTATGGAAAGATATACAGGTTGATCCAAACTGGAAAATTTATAATTGACAAAGGTGAGGAGAACCATTACATTAAACCACAACTCGATCTTTTCACGACAGAACGGCCCAGGGAGGCCGTTTTCTGTCTTCACCTGGGAGGTGGTCATGAACGGTTTCATGGTGTTCGCGGGCAACTCCAATCCGGAGTTGGCACGGGCGATCTGCGCTGATCTGGATTGCGAACTCGGGCAGTCCACCATCTCGCGGTTCTCGGACGGCGAGATCCGAGTCGAGATCAAGCAGTCGGTGCGTGGTGGCGACGTCTTCGTCGCGCAGAGCATCTGCAGCACGCAGGGCGGGTCGGTCAACGACCACCTCATGGAGCTCTTGATCATGATCGACGCGCTCAAGCGGGCGTCCGCCGGCAGCATCTCGGCCGTCATCCCCTACTTCGGCTACGGTCGGCAGGACCGCCGCGGATCCGGACGCAACCCGATCTCCGCGCGCTTGGTCTGCGATCTCCTGACCGCGGCCGGCGCCGATCGGATCATCGCCATGGAGCTCCACGCCGGACAGATCCAGGGCTTCTTCAACGGGCCAGTCGACCACCTGTACGCATCGCCCGTCCTCGTCGAGCAGTTGCGGGTGCTGCAGCTCACCAACCTCGTGGTTGTGAGCCCGGACGCCGGCGGTGTCGACAGGGCGCGCGCCTACGCGCTGAAGCTCTCCGCTGGCCTGGCCATCGTGGACAAGCGGCGGAGCGGGCCGAACGTGGCCGAGGTCATGCACGTGATCGGTGACGTCGCCAACTGCGACGTAATCCTGGTCGACGACATGATCGACACGGCGGGCACCCTCGTGCACGCGGCTGAGGC
>MFQB01000031.1:21831-24157 GCA_001784275.1 Candidatus Magasanikbacteria bacterium RIFCSPHIGHO2_02_FULL_47_14 | reverse complement strand
CCGGCGGCGAATGTAGAGGCCTGTGCCAAGATCAGCGCGGTCTCGGCCGCAAGCATCTTCGCCGAGGCCATCCGCCAGGTCCACCGCAAGGGTTCGGTCCAGGGCATGTTTGAGGGTGAACCGACCAAGTGATCTTTCCTCCTCCCCCCCCCCCGCCGCACGTCGCGCGGTCGCCTCAGGCGACCGCCACCGACACTGCCGCGGGTCTCCAATCTATTCACAAAGCCCCTTTTTAGGGGCTTTGGCATTTATATGGTTCTTCCAATAATCTCACGCAACTTCTCTTGGAGCGGCCCTCCCCAATCAACCTTGGTCTTTGCGCGTATACTGTTCCCTCCAATATCAATATACAGTTGATACTCCCCAGGGAACTGCTCAAACAACTGCTTGAGAACCTGTCCATGTTGTTTTGCCTCCTCTGCAGACAACTTCACATGTGCCTGCTTTTCTTCTGCAACCTTTTCGCCCTTGTCCTTTTGCCAATCACCTATGGCAATATACTTACTAACCTCTTCCGCATTCTCTAAAGTAAGTGCATAGACATTTTCTACAAATATCTTGTTGTCTCCATCTTCACGTGGAGTTTTACCTACAACCGCGACAACATTTCCCACAACCCAAATATCACGCGTCCGTTCAAACGACTTTGGAAATACCAACAACTCCATGGATCCAGTCAAATCTTCTAACGTAACAAACAACATAATCTCCCCACGCTTGGTAATTTTTTTCTTTGCAGCAGCAACAATTCCTCCGACCACGACCCATTTATCACGCGTATACTCTTCAATTTCTGACAAAGGTGTTATGACTCGACGCATCTTCTTTTCAAATTCTAAAAATGGATGGGAAGAAATATACAAACCAAGCAAACTTTTTTCCCACTTTAACTTTTGCTCCAAAGGCGCAGGCTGCGCGTCTCTCAAAACCAATTTATTTTCAAATCCAATGTTTGCGTGTGCAAATAACGATACCTGATTTGTTGTTTGTCCTTCTTTTATCTGCTTGGAAAAGGATAAGATTGTCTCCATATTTGCCAACAAAGTTGCGCGATCATAACCAAAACAGTCCATTGCCCCAGCCTCAGCTAAACTTTCCAACGATTTTTTATTCAGATCTTTATCTTGAATACGCTCAAGAAGATTTTCCAAACTGGTGTATGGTCCGTTTGTTTTTTTCTCCTCATAAATCACCTCGCAGATATGTTGCCCCACGTTTTTAATCGCCATCAAACCAAAGCGGATACGCCCGGCTTCTCCTTGTTTGGAAACCATGGCAAAATTACGAAAACTTTCGTTGACGTCTGGCGGGAGCACCTCGATATTCATGCGCCGACACTCATGGACGATCTGTGCGACTTTATCTGCATCGTCAGATTCAGCTTGCAGCACAGCCGCCATGTATTGCACCGGATAATGTGCCTTCATGTACGATGTCTGATACGCCACGATACCATAGCTCGCAGCATGGGCCTTGTTGAAACCATAGGCAGCAAATGGCTCAATTTGGTGCCAAAGCTCTTCGATTTTATCTTTCGGAAGCTTTCCAATCTCACGACATCCCTCAAAAAACTTAATTTTTTGTTTTTCCATTTCTGCCGGAATTTTTTTACCGATCGCTTTACGGAACTTATCTGCCTCCAACCAATCATACCCTGCCAATTCAATGGCAGTAAGCAACACATCGTCCTGATACACAAGCAGACCGAAGGATGGTTTGAGGTACTTCTCCATGCGAGGGTCGAGATATTCAACTGTTTCCGGATTATGTTTGCGACGAATGTACTCAGGAATTGACTCCATTGGACCCGGGCGATACAAGGCGACCATGGCCATAATATCGTCGATCGTGTTTGGCTTCAGTTCTTTGACCCAACGGGTCATCCCGGATCCTCCGAGTTGGAATGTACCCATAGTCTCTCCACGGGCAAGCATCTCAAAGGTTTTGGTGTCGTCGAGTGGGAGGGAATAAATGTCTATCTTCTCCCCTGTTGTCTTCTCCACAAACTCCACTGCCTTCCCCAAGATAGATAAGTTTCGAATACCCAAGAAGTCCATCTTCAAAAGTCCTGCCGCCTCAACAGCCTTCATCTCATACTGTGTCGTGATTTTTTCACCACCTGTTTCACGCTGGATTGGAGTGAAGTCGTTCAATGTCGTTGGGGCAATCACGACGCCTGCGGCATGAATAGAGGTGTGTCGTGCACATCCTTCCACTTTTTGTGCCAAATCCAAAAGTCGTTTTACATCCGCGTTGGTATCGTATAACTTTTTTAAGTCAGGCTCTTCTTTCAAAGCACGCTCAATAGTCATTGGGAAACCTTGAG
>MFQB01000031.1:0-21733 GCA_001784275.1 Candidatus Magasanikbacteria bacterium RIFCSPHIGHO2_02_FULL_47_14 | reverse complement strand
CCAAAGGTAATAATTTGGGCCACACGGTCGGCGCCATACTTTTGTGTGACGTATTCAATCATGTCGCCACGTCGATCGTCAGCAAAGTCAGTATCAATATCTGGCGGACTCGGACGATATGGATTTAAAAACCGTTCAAACGGCAACTTAAAACGAATCGGGTCAACAGTCGTAATGCCTAACACATACGAGACCAACGAACCGGCAGCAGAACCTCTGGTGGTCTCCACAATGCCATGGGTTTTGGCGTATTGAACAAAGTCGGCGACGCACAAAAAGTACGGCGAGTAGCCTTTCGTTCCAATAATATCCAACTCGTACTCCAGCCGTTTGTTCACCTCTTCTGTAACAGGATCATAATATTTTCCTACCGAGCTTGTTGCCTGTTCCCGTAATACCTCGTTCGCTGTCTTTCCTTTTGGTAACTCAATTGGTGCAAAGTGCCACTGATTTAAAGGAATTTCCACATTCACTCGTTCTGCTATTTTGACTGTATTTTCTAACGCCTCCGGAACATGACGAAAGCGCGAGGCAATGTCATCTCCAGTGTTCAAAGAACGGTCAACCTGACGATAGTCTTCACGATCCGTGTATTCCACCTTCCACCCTTCTGAAATACATCGCAGAATGTCCTGCGCTTCAGCGTCCCCTGAATGCAAGTAATGGACGTCACGAGTTACGACTAAAGGAATTTCGAGCTCCTTTGAAAGTTGAATAAGTTTTGTGTTCACCTCAATTTGACCGCTGATTGCCGGGTGGTCTTCAAGTTCCAAATAAAAATTTTCAGCGCCAAATAATTTTTTATACTCTGCAGCAACCATTTTTGCCTGTTCGTACTTGTCTTGCTTTATAAGACGAGGTATCTCCCCTTGAATTGGTCCTGACAAGGCAATGATACCGTCATGAAGTTCAGCAAGCAGCCGTTTGTCGACTCTGGGCTTCCCTTGAAAAAATCCTTTCAAGTGACCGTCTGAAGAAAGCTGCATGAGATGTTTATACCCTTCATAACTTTCTGCCAGTAACACCAAATTTGAAGGAATCTTGTCCAACTCCGGATCTTTATCTTCCATTCCTCGCGGAGCCACAAAAAATTCGCAGCCGATGATCGGCTTTATTCCTTCTGCCAAACACGCCTGATAAAACTCTATGGCTCCATACATGGAGCCATAGTCAGTCAAGGCAATAGCAGAAAAACCCCGGGCTTTTGCAGCTTTGACAAAGGGTTTTACCTTGGAGAGGCCATTTAACAGCGAATAGTGCGAGTGGGTGTGGAGGTGAACAAAATCCATAGAAAGCGTTGGTATATTACCTGATCTTGCTCGCAGTATCAACGGCGTGTTATGCTCTTTTTATTATATGGATATTACTCAATTATATAAAAACCAGGTTGACTTGAGTGCCTGGTTTGAAGCCACGGGGTATGCGGATATTGAAAAGTTCCGCAAAGAAGACAATGATAAACGCGAGCGGCTTGCCATACTCCATGATTTTATCGGTATTCCCTTTGATAAACAAACTCGCTTTGACGCTGAAGATATTGCATCAGCATCGCCGGAATTTACACAATTTCTAGCTGAAAATGGAACGAAACTCTGCGCTCTTCGCCTGGTCCCAAAAAATCCCAAACTGCCTAAACTAAGAATGCGAGGAAAAACAGTACGTGATGTTCTCACATGGTATCAAGAGCAACACATTGACCCCAAAGACTACTGGGCTGATTTTGTTCCACACAGTGATATAACGCAATGGTCTACAATTTTTGTTGTCAACGACAAGGGAATTTTCGGGGAAGTAATTGCCGGGGGACACCATCAGTTGACTCAGGGTTTTTACGAGGATCAACCACCACATCTTTTTTCATTTGACTTCACAACCCTCAGAGTTGACGACGAGAACCCAGAAGTCCGCACACACCTAGAAGAAGTTATCTCCTGGCTCCGAGTTGAAAACTCGGAGTTGCGCGCAAAGTTGACACAAAGTTTACAAACAGAATTTCATGGCGAGTATCTTAAAGGATACTTTGAAACAGTTTTTTCTGAGGCTTATGGTTTGTGGTTTATCGACTACAATAGAATACTAGGCGATCTTTTAGATCTCCCCGCTCTCTTTCCCCTAACTCACACACCAAGTGAGTCCATCTTGCACGGAGTGATTGCCTCTGTCGGAGAAACAAAAGGGTATGTACGTATCGTTGATTCAAACACCGCCACAATAAACTCAAATGAAATTATGGTGTGTCAGATGACAACTCCAGCTCACCTACCACTCATGAAGCAAGCGGCTGGAATTATCACAGACTGCGGCGGCTTGTTATCACATGCAGCTATCGTGAGTCGAGAACTACGCAAACCGTGTGTAGTGGCAACAGGTTGTGCAACGAGTGCTCTCAAGAATGGTGACTACATTCTGCTAGACGCAACACATGGAACAGTTACACGGAGTAAATCCAAGGCTGAGGAATCTGCAGAAACATAAGGCCTGCGCCAAACAACGCCATATTTTTGTTAAATTGAATCATGTCCATCATCTTGGCCTGCGGATCAGTTGCCTTCCAAAAATTGTGCATTTTAAATGACACAATCACCAGGAACAGACCAATAAAAAGTACAGAAATTTGGATATAGACTCCGAGTAAAATACCAAGCCCGCCCAGCAAAATCAGAAGCCCGCTGAACACAATCATCATCTTAGGAGACTTTACACCTTTAGACTGGGCATACCCCACCATTGAGTCTGACTTCATCACATGACTCAGCCCGTTCATAATAAAAAACCCGCCATAGATAACTCTTCCAAGAAGAAAAAGAAAGTCCATATGAGTATAAGTTAAAAATTACTGTTATTAATGACGTCTCCTAGGTGGCCCTCCGTGACGTCCAGGGCTGCGGTGGCCACGACGACCCTGAAAACTTCCCCGCCCGGCCGGGCTCCTTTCCAAGGCAGGTTGCGGGCCCGCTGGTGCAGGAGGCAGTTCTGGCAAACCCATAATTGGCAAAGTTTTTCTGATTAACCTCTCTATCTCACGAATATTCGCCCGCTCATCAGGGGTGGCAAATGATATCGCCTTTCCCAAACGGCCAGCTCGTCCTGTTCGTCCAATGCGGTGCACGTAGTCCTCCGAGTTATCCGGGAGATCATAGTTGATCACCAAAGAAATACCTGTCACATCAATCCCTCGCGCAGCAATATCCGTTGCAACGAGCACACGATATTTTCCGGATTTAAAACCGTCGAGTGCTGCTTTTCGTTGAGAAAGTGACCGATTTGAATGTAACTCCGCTGCCGTATGACCCATTCTATTTACCGCTGCTGCAATTCTTTTGGCTCCATACTTTGTTCGAGAAAACACCAAAATGCTCCCCGGAGACTCCTTTAACAACTTTTCCAATAACCGAATTTTTGCAGACTTATCAACAATAAACATCTCCTGTTCCACGTTGGCAGCGGATGTTCCTGCAGGCGCAACTTCTATGCGCAACGGTAATGACATATATTTTGCCGCGATCTGTGCGATCGCCGGTGGCATGGTCGCTGAAAACAACATCGTCTGACGTTCACGTGGAACAGTGTCCATGATCTTCCGTATCTGGGGCATAAACCCTATATCCAGCATCCGATCCGCTTCGTCCAATACAACAACTCGAATCTGGTTAAGTGACATCTTCTTCTGCTCCAAAAAGTCGACCAGCCGACCAGGGGTAGCAATAATAACATGGGGTCTTTTGCCCATAGACTGCATTTGTTGATGCGCAGATGCACCACCCATAATGACCGCTGTCCTCAGCCCAAGAGATTTGCCTACCTGTTGAAAGACATGATCGACCTGCAACGCCAGCTCACGGGTTGGGAGAAGAACCAAACCCTGGCCCTTGTTCAATGCCAGCCGTTGAATCATTGGGATGCCAAAAGCAAGAGTTTTTCCTGTTCCGGTTTGGGCAATGCCAACAACATCTTTTCCTTGCAAAGCTGCAGGAATTACCTGGTGTTGAATAGGTGTGGGTGTGGTAAAATGATTGGCCTCAAGAACATCAAGAAAATTTTGTCCGATGCCAAGTTCGCTAAATTGTGGAGTGTTTGACGGTTCCTGGGAATGAGTCATACTGCCTTAAGCAGGTAGTCTAGCATTTTCGCTTAATTTAGGCAAATTTCCTCAGACGCTTTTAAACTCCCCAACAATTGCCTCAAGAATGTCGTGAAAGCTGATAATCCCCATTATCTTTTTTGACTCCTTTTCGGTTATTAAGACAATACTGATGGAAGAACGTTTAAGTCTTTCGATTGCAACAAGTGACGGCACTTCAGCATCAATCCGTATAACAGGCTGAATCAGTAACTCAAGGTCAATGTACTCAGCTCCTTTATCAAATAAGTGAATGAGAATATCTTTGGTTTCCACCGCTCCAATAGCATTATCCAACTGTCCATCGCATACAGGGAATACTGAACGGTCATTATTGACTATCTTGTCACGAATCTCTGAGAGCGAATCATGCACATCCAGCCATACAACCTCTTTGCGTGAGGTCATAAAATCTTTAATCGGACGATTCCCCAGGTGAAAAATACTCTCCACCATCTTTTGTTCTGATATTTCAAAGACGCCACTTTCCGCCCCTTCGGCAATCAGCAACTTTATCTCTTCTTCAGTGATCACCTGTTCAGCCGCCGGTTGTATGTGAAGTACCCCGAGCACGACCCTGGTACAAGCACTGAGAGTCTTTGCAAAAGGCGCCACGACCTGCATCATCCAGCGGACAGGCCCGGCAACTGCCAAAGAAAACTTCTCCGGATGAGAAAGGGCGATATGTTTGGGAACCAACTCGCCGATAACCAAAGAAAAAAATGTAATAACAATCACGACAAGTGCAACACTGACCGGCTCACTGTAGCTGGATATAAATGAGACCCCTGCCAAGACTTGCTCCAGATCTTCTGCAATAGTTGCACTTCCGTATGCACCCGCAAAAATTCCGACGAGTGTAATGCCTATCTGAATAGTAGACAACATCTCTGACGACTGTCGTGTGAGCAAGAGCACCTTCTGAGCCTTCTTGTCCCCCAGTTTTGACAGGTGCTTTATTTTGCTTTTTTTCACGCTCAACAAAGCTATTTCTGATAAAGAAAAGTAGCCGTTCAGGAGAATAAAGACTGCTATCAGAGCTATCTCGATAAACATATGTAAAATTATTCTATCACACTCATCCATATAGCCATAACCGGTTTGTACGACTACAAAACAAAAAAGAGGTCAACCTCTTTTTTGCTTACTCAATACGCGCATTGTATTGCGCCGGTTTTTTACTAGCTCCGGCATGCTAGGCAGCGGCCTGTGTCTGTCAGTTTCTGTCGTACTTCTTGAGCCAGCGCGTGCTTCTCAGACACCCGCGGGCGAGTTTGAGCAGCGCTCCCCACTCCTCACCGAGTTCGATGATGAAGCGAACCTCTCCGGGACCTGACATCCTCACGAAAAACTTACCGCCCCCCTTCCCGTCGTTTTCGACCTTCTTGATCGTGTGCAAGAGATAGGTGTTCTTGAAAAATGCGTGCATCTTCATCTCGAACGGGTTGAAGATGAAGAGTGCATCCTCATCCCCATAGAACACCACCTGGCCGTTCCACCCGTGAATCTGCCAGACCACCTCCTTGTGGGGCTGAACCACCTGTTCGTGGATCTTCTGAGCGTTCGTGAGCCAGAACATCACCACCTCCTTGTTCACAGTACGAACAAAAAACTGACCCATAGGCCAGCTGCACATTATATTCTTTGAAGAAAAATACAAAGCTCAACCGGCCTCAATGCCAGAAGAGCTTGATGATACGCATTGTCGAACCATAAATATCATACTACTTTGATAGTAGCGGACTCTGAAAAAACTGTCAAATCCTTACCCCAGAGACCTTTGTATGTCCGCTATGCCCAACAATACAGCCGTTAAAAAAAGATCTGGCCATGCCTTGGTATTTTTCAACTCTCTCCACCTTTTTTTTACTGAAATAATCAACGCAAAAAAGATACCACTAAAAAACGTACCTCCGGCTAACGTAAAAAGTGGCGGAAGTGAATCAAATAAAACTATTGTGACAACAGGAAACAAACCCCACAAGAGAGCTTGGACGAGTATCATGAGACTTCCTTTTGACTCTGTGTGTTGTTGCATATGGTATCGGAATTGCCTGCGCAGTATATCATCCTTGAACTAAAAATAAAGCGTCTTACACAAAAAAACGACGCCCGTTCCTCCAATCTGTATTCCGATTTCTATCGGCTCACAGATTGGGTGGCGTCGTTTTTTATTGTGTAGCCACCCGATTACCGACTCTCCGTCGGATTTGGTGGGCATCAAGGGGTGTTCTGCGGAATATTTTCGTTTTTAAATATCCGGATCCCACCAGCTATCAAGCCGCGGCCTACGCCGCAAGTGTTCCTGGTCTCTATCTCTCTTTCTTCTCTCTTCCTCCTTTCTTACCAGGTCCTCTAGTATACGAACCTTCTCTGCATTTCTAGCTCCGTCTTCCGAAGGCTTCCAATTCCCCGTGGGTCTTATGCCGGCCAATGTGGACAGCGGAAGCTGTATTCGAGCTCCGATCACGCAAATTCGCGACTCCAGTACGTCTTCCACCGAAAACATACGAAAGAACCGCCCTTTGCTGTCATAATCAATCGCCGGCAAAAGCCGGGGAGAATCAGGGGAAACCTCCCTCTCCCAGTCAGTCCCTCTCTTCCACTGAAGTTTCTTCCATACGGTAGCCGGGTCGATGAGAACGAACTGTTCGTTTCGGTGGGTCTCAAGGAGCCCACACATGGGGGCATTGTCCGGGGAGGGGAAACATTCGAGTGCCTTGATTACTTTCAAAGCCTCTCTGGCCGTATACGCACCTCCCATGTTTATGATGACGACAGATTCTGTGGCAACCCCCGATCCATCACTCCACCCGAAATAATTGCAAGGTTCCACCCCTATCAGACGCTGCTCGTTCCAACAAGCAGGATCGACAGGACAATCTTCGAAACCCCGCAGGCGCCAATTAGACTCATCATCACCGCAATTTGACCAGGTCCTGCCAGGGCCCCAACTGCGGTTAACCTTGGCCTTGTATTCCCTAACCACCTTCGCTTCGGGGAATTTCTCGAGGATATTCTTCGGTGCGGGGTATCTTATCTTGAAGATTTTCTTCACTTCTAATACCACCTCCCTCCTTTGGTATCGTGTCGCCACGACGGTGTCCGTGGGTTCCCTGTTTGCGAGACAAAAGAGGAGCCTTGAACAAAGGCCTCTATGGAGATCTTTCACAGAAGGAATCAAATTGAGCAAAATGAAACTTCTGAAAGACCTCCACAGAGACTTTCGTTCTTGCTCAATTTGCAAATCAAAACAGCCCCTGCCAGGGCTGTTTTTTGTCAAAGAAAGTTATGACACCAAAACGACAGCCCTAGCTGGGGACTGCGTAATAATAGGCGTTCACTTGTGCAATTTTTGCCATTTTCATAACGCTCCCACCTTACCTTATTTTTCCTTTTTTGTCAAGGG
This sequence comes from Candidatus Magasanikbacteria bacterium RIFCSPHIGHO2_02_FULL_47_14, assembly GCA_001784275.1. Lineage (GTDB taxonomy): Bacteria > Patescibacteriota > Patescibacteriia > Magasanikbacterales > UBA922 > MFQB01. The sequence goes on along the minus strand of MFQB01000031.1, from coordinate 14,204 downwards.
GGAGATGTGGACAAAAAAGCAGCCCCCGCATTGCGTGGGCTGCCTTCTGAACTCCTCTTGAGTTCAACATGTTCCTGACTAGCTCGGCGGGCGAGATTCGAACTCGCGACCAATTGGTTACACTGATCTCCCTTTTTCAAGGAAGGGTGGACTATCTTATCACCCGCGCCAATAACCTCGAACAAGTCGAGGAGCGTGAGGGTGCGAGGCGCTTCCCATGCGTCGATGATACATCGACGCAAAGTACTCCCTTGCGGGATAGTCTCTGAACCTTTCACATTTTCTCTGACCCAACGGATGTTTCTCTTATACAAAGAGAGACAGTACACAAAAGGGATTCAAGAAAAAATGAGACTTGGCTGCGGATCACCATATACCCCTTGCGGGGACGCAGGCTTTCCGTCAGTTCACCTCGTTGACACCCCGACGTTACCATCGGGGGCTGCTAAAAAAAACAGCCAACTGCTCTACCACTGAGCTACCGCCGAATAAACCAACACTATGGTACACGGTTTTACTCTCCCTTTCAAGGCCAGAAAAACCGCTGCTCCGGGACCTGGATTCGAACCAGGGTACTCGGCTTCAAAGGCCGATGTCCTACCGCTAGACGATCCCGGAATATGACATCTCACGAAAACAAATTCCAAATACGAAAGCAATTTGGAACAGTCAAAATGCGTGGATGGAAACACCTCACTAGACCCGCAAATACCGACGCATGGCCAAAAAACTGGTGACAAATGTGAGGAGAAGAACGATGCCGAACTCGGCGCCGGCGAGCACCAGTATATGAGAGAGAAAGTAATTTGTCAAGAATTTTTCGGATGAGAAAACAACACTTACAAATGGGTCAATAAACTGGACGACAAAGTACATAATCACAAATGTGAGTATCACACTTAAAAACGTAAATACCAGCGCCTCAATGAGGTAAGGGCCGCGCACAAACCAGTTCGATGCACCGACTAATTTTTTAATACTAATCTCTATCCGCTGTGTGTAAATCGCTACCCGGATCGTATTAAAGATAACCAAAAATGAAATGATTCCGAAGAGACCGGTTAAGACAAAGACAAACTTTTGAACTTGTGCGGTAATCGACCCGATTCGGTCAATGGCTTTTTGTGTATCCTGAAACGTTTTGGACTCGATTATACCTTCATATTCAGGAACGCTGATTGCAGTAATAACTTTTTCGTAGTCTGAGGGCTCACGTGTGGTGATAATCATGGTCGGACCAAATGGATTATCCCCAAGCTCATTTAAAGAAGACAAGATATCCGGGTTCTCTTTGTGTATATCTTTAAACTGTTGCAGCACCTCATCCCTATTCAAAAATTCAACTGAGGTCACTGCCGGAAACGAGTTGATAAATGACTGTACCTCTGTGACCTGTTCGTCTTTCACGTCCTGGCGAAAGTGAATGCTCACGCTGAGTTGCTCTTTTACAGAAGATACCGCTTTTTCGGTTAAGACATGCACTGCCACAAGCGTGTTGATAGATAATAACATCAACACCAAAATCAAAACGGTCATGAATGACAAACTAAAGTTCCTGCCGATATCCTGCAACGCGAATTTGACGATTCGTAAAAAGGAAAGCATAGCTATAGTCGATATTTTCCATGAGCTTCATCCGCTACCACGCGCCCCTGAGATAAGGTGATCACTCGCCGCTCGAGTTGATTCACAATATCTCGTGCATGGGTGACAAGAACGATCGTGGTGCCAAACTCATTTATTTTTTTCAAAATCTCAATAATCTCCTGCGTATTTACTGCATCCAAATTTCCGGTTGGCTCATCTGCAACCAAAATTTTTGGTCGATGCACCAAGGCGCGCGCAATCGCCACCCGCTGTTGCTCACCGCCTGACAGTTGCGTTGGATATCGTTCCAGTTTATTTGACAAACCGACAATGTCCAAGACACGCGGCACCACTTCACGAATTCTGCGTCTTCCCTCGCCTGCCACTTGCATGGCAAACGAAACATTTTCTTCAACTGTTTTTTTGGGAAGCAATTTAAAGTCTTGAAAAATCACTCCGATCTGTCGTCGAAGCAGCGGCACGTCGCTGCGAGAAATTCTCGTAATGTCCCATCCACCGACTTCGATATTTCCATGCGTTGGTCGCTCTTCTGCAGTCAGTAATTTTACTAAGGTCGTCTTTCCGGTCCCGCTTTGTCCTACCACGGAAACAAACTCACCTGCTCCAATGTGCAAGTGGACATCTTCGAGTGCAATTGAGTCAGAAGAATATATTTTAGAGACACCCTTCATCGTAATCATACGTTGATCAGTATAACATAAATTATTCAAACAAAAAATCGGTCGCCTAAGGTGACCGATTTTCTATCAATTCCGTGTATGAGCCGATGAGAGGATTCGAACCTCCGACCACTTCCTTACGAAGGAATTGCTCTACCAGCTGAGCTACATCGGCATATGGAGCATCATTGTAGTTCGTAGCGGGGCATGATGTCAATCGCCGGTTCTTCGTAAGGGTGAACTGAAACAACTGCTTCAATTACCTGTTTTATGATATCTTTGTGACAAATCGCTTCTATCATAACCTCTTGCACTGTTTCCAGTTTGCCTACTGTACCAACAGCCGGATCTGCGCCCCCTTCCGGTTTGAAGTAGCCGGTGACCGGATACGTAAAGGCACAGTACGAGTAGTTACCAATCTGACCTGCTCCGGTATCGCCAAGGGCTTGGCGAACCTGGTCAACTGCTTCAACAGGAACTGTGACACGAATTTTGACGTAGGGAGACTCCTCCAACATATATGTAGAGCGGGTGAGCGGAATCGAACCGCCGTCCTCGGCTTGGGAAGCCGATGTACTAACCATTGTACTACACCCGCACAGCAGGAGAATGACTCTCCTGCCCTCACTTGAAGAAGCTAGCCTTGCGTTGACGTTGCTCCGGCGTCTTGTGGAGGAGTCAATAGCTCAAATGGATTGTGAATTGGCACGCGCATCACAATCTGTGCATTACGCAATTGGTTATCCATAAACACAGTGAAGTTCCGACCGAGTCGCTTCTCGTCCACACGAATAATATGGTATCCGAACTCTGTCTTTACCAACTCGTCACTGACTTGTCCGGGTTCCAGCGCAAATGCAGCGTCTTCAAATTCTTTGACCATGACGCCGCGGCCAAACCAACCAAGGTCCCCGCCGACCTGACTGGTACCGTCGCTTCCAAACTCTTGTGCAAGCTTCGCAAAGTCTTCTCCACTTTTGACACGATTTAATACTTCTTGTGCCTGAGCTTTTACCGTTGCATCTTCGTTTTCCTGTTCTACTCGAAATAAGATATGTCGAGCATGCGCTTCTTCGGTCTGATATTGCGCACCTTCAGGATCAGTACTTGAAGCAAACGCCGCAGCTGTTTTTTCTTCACGAATCAGTGGGATAATGACCTTATCGATGTACGTGTCGAGCGACCATCCGTAGGTGTTCATGACTTCTTGTTCTGCCTCACTTTCACTTGCAAAATTTGCAAGCAACTCTGTTTTTTTTGCGTCAATGTCGTCAGTCGTTACCTCTACGCCGTAGTTGTCGGCGATAGTTTCAACCATAGTCAATCCAACCAAACGACTGATTGCCATATCTGAAATCTGTTCGTCAGTGATGGCCGGCAAGCCCTGTTCCGCATCACGATAAAACCGAGCAAGTGTGTTCACGTCATCGATATAATCAGTATACAGTATTGGCGCTCCATTCACTGTAGCTACCGGCACACCAAGAACCTCGGCTGACTTTAAAACGACAGGTGTTTGAGATAAGTTCTTCACTTGACGCATAATGACAACATAAAAGACAACGACACCGACGAGCAAGGCGCCAATAATACCACTTACAATAATTAACAAAGGGGATTTTGATGGTGTGATCTCCATCTTCACTGTCTTCTCCACACTTTCTCCAATTTCTTTCTTAAATTGATATTGCATGTCATCTGCCATACGAAGAGTTAAAAAAGTAATATACCCATTTTAAAGGATTCGATATATCTTGTCTAGGATCTTCGCTCTCTGCTTCAAGGGATGGGGTCGTAGATAAACCACCTCCTTGACCCTCAATAATAGCCACGTGCTCGCCCGGTTTTTTCATATTCAGCTCTCGGCGGGCCTTTTCTTCCACAAAGGCATCACTCATGACATAGTTTAAGATATCGAGAGACTCAAGTCGTTTTCGTTCTAACCGCTGGACCTCTCCCTCCAAAGTCTTGATCTCCTGCCGAATCGTATAATCTTGATAATATGCCCGTGCATAGCTCAGAGCGACAAGCGTAATAAAGACCAAAAGAATAATCAAAAAAAGACGGGATCGAAAAAATCGCCGTACAAACGACTGATCTTTACTTTCTCTATCGAAAGTCATGTCTATAGTATAGACGATAAAAAGAAAAACGTAAATCTTACTTGTTTTGCAGATAGTCGCGAACAACCTCCCGATCATCCCAGGGAATCAACTTCCCCTTTTTTACCATGCCTTGTTCACTCCCCTTGCCGGTAATCAACACCAGGTCTCCTGGTCTGGCTGCGTCGAGCGCATATCGAATGGCATCGCTTCGGTCTGGAGTAATATATAGATCTTTTCCTTCTTGCTTCCCCACCTTTTTCACTGCCCTCACGACATCAGCAATAATTTCAAGCGGGTTATCATCGTATGGGTCTTCGTCAGTAACGACGCAAATATCTGCACGAGAACCGATAAACTCACCCACAGTAAATCGACGGGCAGCATCTCTGCCGCCACCGGTTGAACCAAAGACGTGGATAATACGTTTAGGTTGGAGAAGATCCGCAACATCATACAGTTTTTGCATGGCCACTGGTTCGAATGCATAGTCAACAACGACCTGGAACCCGTACGCCTCTGCTTCCTTAATAAATTCTATTCGTCCGGGTGGGGACTGCAGTTGCGAAATAGCATCTTGCAAAACTTCCCAACCGACTTGCAGCGCCCGCAAGACCGCCAAAGCTGCGACGATGTTATGTATATTATGCTCTCCAAATAATGGCGCTCGAAAGTGATGACCACTAACGGAAAAGATGAGACCGATTTTGTCGCTGTGAATATCTTTTGCTACAAAATTTTCATCAGTATTTTTTTGATTCGAGGAAAATATCTTGGTTCTATCGCTTCCGAAAGTCATTTTTTGATCGAAGTGAAATTGTAAAAATTCTGACACATACTCGGTGTTCCCATTCACGATCACTGTTTTCGGAACTTTTCCACTGATTTTCTGAGTATGTTTTGACAAATTTTTTAGATTTTTTATCTGTTTTCTTTTTGATTTGGACACGTAATTTAAAATACCCAATTTTGCTCCTTTATAATTCTCGAAAGAGCCGTGTGACTCAATATGCTCAGGGTAAAGGTTAGTGAGAATCATCATGTCGTAGTTGATGAATCGATGGCGATGCTGGACAGCTCCTTCCGATGTAGTCTCGACAATCGCAATGTCACATCTCTTGCGTACCATCTCCCGCAAATATCTTTGAATCGCCATCTTGCCGAGCATAGTCATCTTTTGATCGTTCAACTTATCTTCGCCGGCAATATAAAAATCAATAGTGGAAAGTGAACCAACGACAAAGCCGGCCTGCTCCAGTATCTGGCGCAAAAAATAGATCGTGCTCGATTTTCCACTTGTTCCGGTGACTCCAATAACGAACAGCTCCTCTGATGGGTGCCTATATACTACCGCGCCCAGCCAGGCATAAAAAAAATGACGAAGGTTCAAAACTTGTTTTGGAAGAATCCGTTTAAGCTGTGTGTTTAGTGACATACCCGGATATTGTATCTAACTAAAACCCACAAGACAACTCTTGACATACACGTCCATATGACGTACACTGATTATACGTATGATGAATAATAGCGTTCAACAACTTCAAACAACTACCACAACCCAGCCCGAATGCTGAGGTGTGGTTTTGATTCTATATTGAATAGCCCCGCCTCAAGCGGGGCTTTTTTGTTTCAAAATTCAAGAGGAGTTGAAAAGAGAAGGCTTTGCGTTCCGCAGACGCCAAACCTGCTCTTTCCAACCTGGAGGAAAACATATGAAGCGCTACGGCCTCGAAGCTGAATATCTTTTTGCCGCTCCCACGACGATTCACAGTCTGAACGGCAACACCCCGCCATGGGTCACGAAGGAGTTCTTCGACATCATGGTCGAGGTGGTCACAGACGTGCACACCTCTCGGGGTGCGGCTGTGGAAGAGCTCCAACACCGCGTGGAGGTTCTGGAAAGGCTGAACGGTGGCGTACAGCTCCTTCCCAGGGCCACTCTCCCGGATGACACTGCCTGGAGCGCGGCCTGGGGTGCAGTCACGAGCCACACTCCCTACTACCAGTGGGTGTACGAGGTGGCGTGTCGTCAACAGGGCGGCGCCAGTCCGTTCTGGTTGCATCCGGTTGGGTTTCACCCCAATTTCAGCGACACAACACTCACGGAAGATCAGATGGTACAGGCGGTCAACGCACTGCGGTGCTTGAACTTCCTGTTTATTCTGGTGACCGCCAACTCGCCATCGCGTTTGCATGGGTGTGTCTCGGCACGCAGCTTGCTCTTCCCGAACCGATACCCGCCCTTCTGGCGCGACGCAGAGCACTTCCGAGAGTGGATCAGCGCCGAAGAAGCGGCAGGACGCATCTTCACCGGCAAGGGCCGATGCTGGATGGCCTGCTGCCCGCGACTGGTCGACAACGACGTGCATAAGCCGATCGAACGGATCGAGCTGCGGTCACTCGACAGCGGCCGCGATGTTCCTTTCGAGACACTGGGGGGTTGCTTCGAACTCATGGAGCGGGTCATCGACGCCAGTTCCGGCACTGCATCCCTTCCCTCGCTCCACTCGGAACTCCATCCGAACGACCAAGCGGTCGCGCGACTGGGTCGGAAGGCAGAGGTGATGCTCCACGGCAAAGCCTTCTCCGTCATCGACATCGCACGCGAGTGGTGCCACGGAATTCCCTCGCTCGAACGGGTGCTCGAAGAAGGCTCGCCAGCCGAGCAACTCCTCCGGAACTAAAGGGCGGTCGCCTCAGGTGACCGCCCTCTCCCCCTTATATCTTTCTATTTGTTATTTTTTTCTCTCAGCGCCAGCTCGTACATCACAATTTCCAACTTCTGCGTTGCCTGTTTTGCCTGATCAAATTTTGTGCGCAAGTAACTGGTGAGGTCAAATTCAACCAACTCTCCGATAATTTTATTTGCCATTTCAACACAAGCCTCTACTGTTTTGTGGTCATGCATTGTGGCAGCGCGAATGGCATACCGGTATAACTCACCGGGCACGTCACACAGCCCGGCCAGGTATACGTCTCCATCAACACCGACTGTGGTCACTTTTCCAATCTTCCCCTTCATCACAAACTGCAAAAATAATGTCGCTTCCACATACTCCTCAATCGCGGCGCGATACGAACCCTCATCTTGAAATGCCGGGTGCTGTTTGTATTTCTTGATTAAACGAAGAAAAATTTCTTCTGCTTCTTTCAATTTTTTCTGTGCTTCACCGGCATCACCGCGATGAAGGGAAAACACCGCACGCTTTGAATGGTGTAAAGCATCTCCTGCTTCTTTAATCACGTCTCTTCTTACGAGAGCATGCGTGTGCAGATATGAACGCAGTGACTCAAGATACCGAGTATCAATCATACTTTTTTTCTGATTAAAAATATCCACTTAATAATTTCAATAAGACAAACGTTTAAACCGGCGAATGCAAACAAGACCAACCAATGCTCCGCGCTCAGTGGGACTGTTTTAAGGAGCAACTGAAACGGCCTGACATATATTGCTATAAGCAACATTGCCCAACCAAAAACGATAGACCCTGTTAAAAAGTGGTTGTTCAGTGGATTCATGCTCCAAATCATCGAGCGCATACTGCGAACCGAATAGATATACAACAATGGACCCACTCCCAGTCCGGCAAACATGATTGTACGCGCGAGTGGAAGATTCTGAGTTGCCTTCATCATGTAGACAAAAATTCCGAACAAAATCAGACTCGAAAGCACGCTGATTATCCCGATCATAGCCTTCATCTCCTGATCCAACAACGAACTGCTCTTTTTGCGGGGTGCATCAGACATATTTTGTACCTCTCCCTTATCGAACGCAAGCGCAATGGTCGGAAAAGACTCTTCAATGATATTAATCCATAATATTTGAGCAGGAAGGACCGCGAGAGGCATCCCTGTTATCAAACTTCCTGCAATAAGAATAACTTCAGAAAAACTACTGGATAACAAATATAAAACAACTTTCTTAATATTTTGATAGATACGCCGGCCTTCCTCTATTGCCGCAACAATGGTTGTGACCCCGTCGTCAAGCAAAACCAAATCAGCAATTTCTTTTGCCACATCTGTGCCTGATCCGACCGCAATGCCAATGTCCGCGCCCTTCAGCGCCGGCGCGTCATTGACACCATCGCCGGTCATTGCAACCACCTCACCTTGTTTTTGCAGAGCTCGAACAATACGTATCTTATGTTTCGGATCAACGCGAGCAAAAACATCGGTATGCCTCAACGTCTGCGTAAGCTCGTCGTCAGAGAGTGTGTCCAGTGCCGCCCCATCGCACACAGACCCGTTCCTGGCAAGGCCAATCTCCTGCGCTATCGTTTGGGCAGTCTGTGCATGATCACCGGTAATCATGATGGTGCGAATACCGGCTTGGCGCGCCACTCGGAGCGTATCTTTTACCTCTGCACGCAGTGGGTCGGAGATGGCAAATAACCCAACAAATATAAGGTCTTCAACATCACTTTCTTGAAGTGTCGTCGCGCCATCCATTGGTTTGTATGCCACAGCCAGGGTACGATAACCCTGTTGCGTAAGTGACTTCATCTGCTCCTCAAACCATGTATGCATTTTTGTATCAACTGGCACATGTGTTCCTTGAGACTCGTAGGCAACAGAATGAGAGAGAATGACTTCAGGAGCGCCCTTAACATACAGAACTTTGCCAAGATCGCCTTGGTGCAAAGAAGCGGCATATTTTTGTTCACTGGAAAAAGGTACGTTCGCTATACGAGGAAACGTTTTATCCAATGCCTGTTTTTCCATACCCACTACAGCGGCCATATGCAACAATGCAACATCGGTTGTATCTCCGGTAAAACGCCACGCCTGTTCAGAGGCTGAAGGATTTTCTAATGAACCCGTATTCGCCAACGCACCGATATGCAAACTGAGACGTATGCACTGGTATTCCGGCTGTTGCAAAGGCGCGCGGCGTATCTCTTCCGTTGTAAGAGACATATTCGGTGTCAGCAGGTGTGAGACACGCATACGACCCTCAGTAAGTGTTCCTGTCTTATCCACACAGAGAACGCTGACCGAACCAAGTGTTTCAGCAGCCAACGGACGGCGAACGAGCGCGCGACGTTTCAAAATCTGCTGCATACCGATCGCTAAAATGACTGTGAGAGAAATAGCCAAACCTTCCGGGATGGCAGCAACCGCAACAGCAACCGAGGTCTCAAATAACTCAAACGGATGATATGTATCTGAAGCAAGCAAGACGCCCAATCCGAACAAACCTACGGCAATCACGACTACCATAACTGAAATCGTGCGCGCGAGCCGTCCCAGTTGTCTCTGCAATGGAGTCTCCTCTTCTTTGGTTTCTTCAACCATGGTTGCAATACGCCCAATCTCAGTATCTCTTCCAATCGCTGTAATGACAGCACATCCTTCACCCATCACTACTTCGGTACCGCGATAGATCATGTTTTTTCTGTCGGCAAGAACCGCTTCTTCAGAAATTGCCTCACATTGTTTTTTGACCGGTGCTGACTCTCCTGTGACAGTTGCTTCGTTAATTTCTATATGATCAGCAACCAACAGACGCCCGTCTGCCTGGATCTTGTCACCCGGGGTGAAAAATAAAATGTCACCAACGACAATATCCGTACTTGGAATATATTTCTTTACTCCATCACGCAATATTAACGCTTTATACTCAACCATTGATCGTAACTTTTCCAATGCGCGATTTGCTTTATATTCTTGAAAAAAACCAATCAATGCATTAAAGCCTGCCGTTCCGTAAATGATAACGGCGTCTACATGTTCGCGAAGAAAGACGCTGGCGGTCCCCGCAACAAGAAGAATGATAATAAGCGGACTCCGCCATTGATGTAAAAAAATCCGGAGCGCTGACAAGGTCTGGGTCGACTTGGGAAGAGTGTTGCTCCCACGCTCACGTCGACGCCGATCCGCTTGTTCGGCTGACAACCCTTGCGTTTGATCCGCCTGTACGGCCTCTAATACCTGTGATATACTCTGGGCGTGAAAATTCATAAAAAACGTTGACATCAAAGCCAAAATAGTATACCATATTCTTCGTTTTCTCCGTCAGGGACAACGTACGGGTCGGTAGCTCAGCCGGTAGATCCGCCAGTTGGCGGACTATTAAGCTGATGGTCCTGGGTTATGGGAGGGGTTATGTTTTACACATACGTAATTAAAAATGACGTTGGAAACATATATATTGGCTATACAAGTGACCTGGAGAACAGACTCAAGAGACATAATGGGTTGATGACAACAAAAAAGAAGTCATACACACATAGACATAAAGCTGGAAAATGGACTTTGGTGCTGACCGAAAAATTCAGCTCCCGCGTCGAAGCAATACGAAGAGAAAGAGAGTTAAAAAGTTACCAGGGAAGAAAATACATTCGCCAAGTAATTGAAGAGCAAAACATGGGTCGGTAGCTCAGCCGGTAGAGCAGCAGCCTTTTAAGCTGATGGTCCTGGGTTCGATCCCCAGCCGACCCACCAATAACGGTTTCACGGAACAAATCCCAAGCCGTTTTTTTGTTGGCAAATTTTTCTATAAAGGTTGGATGGGGTGCAATTGCGAAGAAAAAACCTCAAGATAATTTACCTCATCCCTTTTTCAATTAGATCAAGCGTTGGCCCGCCAGAACCTGTCTTTTTACGAATCTGCAAATCTTGGTGGCCGTCTTTATTATATGCCGGCTCGTCTCTGTGCAAATCTCCCGTCTGTAAAAAGCGTTCCAGAACTTCGACGCTTATAAAACGTTCGTTTTCATTATCCAAATCTTCAGAGGACACTGCGAGGTCTTCTTCCTGAGCAGCCCCAAAAAGTTTTGATAAGTCCCTAAATAAATCTTCGAAAAGCATCGTGGTGCCTACTTGTGTAAAAAGTGTACCTCCTCTCTGGTGTACACGTATTAATGCTCGCGCACGATTTCTTTGTTGTGGGGGAAAAATCTTGACGGCCCGCTCTATCAAATTATCTTCTTCTGACTCCCGGCCAGACTTTTCCAAATCTTGCCCCTCAATCGCGCTGGCACTCTCTTCTTCGGGAGGAGTGGCTTGTTCTTCTTCAGCAGCCTTTTCAGCAAAAGCTTGCCCGGCGGGTGTGATAAAGCATCTCCAATACCAGTTCCCGATGTGTTCCTTTCCTTCTACTACTTTATTCAAAAAACCTCTTCTTTCTAACTCTTCGATTGCTCTGAGAAATTCACGACTCGTAACCGCACCGCCATAGTGAAATTCTTGCTCCAGACGCCTTCTCATGATGTGAAAGAAATGTTCTTGTGTTAATCCTTTTTTAGAATAAAAAAGTAGGAAGATAGTTAATATATCTCGAAGGAGTTTCTGATCAACTTTAGTTTCCACAGCTTCCTTCGCCCTTATGGCTTCCGGAAACATTGCTGCCCGCTCTGGCATACGAGTTCAATTTATTTTCACGCTAACACAACAGAAAAAAACACACAAACGCCCCGCTATCGTTTTTTAAACTTCACATTTATCACCGGCTCATACTCCTGTTCATCTTTGTCCTTCACCTCGATCGTCTTCCCGCTCATCAACTCAGTCATCGCAATATCGCTCATCAGTTCTTCGTCGCTGGCAATATCAATCTTCAAGTCCTCCATCTGTGTACACTCATGAGAAAACTGCTCACGCGTGACTTGCTCAATCCCCTTCTTTTTTTCTCGCATGGTTTCCAACTCTTCCTGTAGGCGTTTATACTCTTCAACCCCGTTCAAAGCTTCTTTGTATGTTCCGCGCAAATCTTTTAACTTTCGTTTATTTTCCTGAATTCGGAGAAATACCGCTTGGAGATCCTGCATAGACAATATACATAAAAATATAATGGATGTATAGTATAGCAAAAGAAATCCGTCTTATGAAGACCCGAACTTTATCTATCCTTACCCTATCCGGCATAGCCTTGGCAGCGCTCAACATATTCAGTGGCTCAAATAACCTGTATGTCGGGGTCTTGGCATGTGGGCTTTTTTTTATTCCGCTCAGCCGACATCTGGGTAACGTACTCTTTCCAGAAGAGTCGCGTTATGTTCGGCTGATATGGGGAATTTTAGTGCTCATTGCCGGACTCTCAATCATGACTACCGCGGTCTACTATCTTTACGCCATCACCACTGTCACAATTTTTATTCCTCTTGCTCTTTCGTTGCTTGTCTTTTTCAAAAAATCTCCGAAACCCGAACAAAAAGGTGAAGAATTAAAAGAAAGTACATTCCGGGTAAAACCACTCTTGCTTCTTGTATTATCACTCATGATCGAAGGGTTTTTATTTAAGACATTGATTTTGAACGGAACGACCGACCTGCTTGTATCACCCTGGCAAACTTTGGAAGCCTGGTTTTTTATTGTGTATGCCCTGGCGACAATCATGGTCATCTATACAAGCTCGCAGACTCACAGCGCACTTGCACGCTACAGCCTTATCTCTCTTCACTTATTTTTAGGCTTTAGTATTGCTGCAATCATCTACATCTACGGTTTTGGATTTGACGGATTTATCCACAGAGCAACTGAAATGTGGATCAAAGAACGTGGTTTTATCCTCCCCAAAACACCATACTATATCGGGCAGTATAGTTTTATTGTATTTTTATCACATCTAAGTGCAGTACCGATTTTTTTTCTGGACATTTTTTATCTTCCTCTGTCAGCAGCCCTCACCCTTCCCGTCGTATTTGCAACAGTAGTGAAAAAAAACTTTCAGATTCCTGAACAGGTCGCCGTACACATGGTGTGGCTTATTCCTTTTTTATACCTTCTCAGTCTCAATCTGACCACTCCACATAATATTGTCCTGTTGTTCATGGTCATTCTGATGTTATGCATTTTTGGGTATCTTCATACGCACTTTCCTGTTTTTGTCATCATTACTATTGCTTTTGCCGCAGCGCTTACACATCCATTGCTTGGTATTCCGCTTGTACTTTTTACTATTGCTGCCATTGGTATAAAACAGAGTAGAAAAAAAACCGGCGGCATTTGGTTGATACTCTGCATTGCCGGTATCACGCTTACACCCATTCTATTATTTGGGCTAAACAATCTTTTCCAAGGGCATGGATTTGCGACAATGCAAAATCCTCTTGAACATACCGGGGCTTTTATAGAGTTACTCAAACGTCCGTACTGGTATGCAAAAAACTCTACCCTGCTCTTAGAGGTCGTCTACGCATGGCAGTGGACAATTCCTGTTATGGCGATGGTCGTCGGGCTTGTTGGTTTTCGTATGTGGGGGAAAAAAACAACGGCGTCCTCACTTTTTCTCGGTGGCTGGATAAGCTTTATCTTGGCAGCATGGCTCCTTCGGACCACAATAACTTTTCCCGGCGTGTCCGTTGCTGAACAAGGAAACTACCCATACCGTTTGTTAGCAACAAGTATCCTGTTTTTGCTTCCTTCCATGATTGGCGGCGTAGTAACCATATGGCAAAAAATCGAACCCAAAAAAAGTTGGCTAAAGTTTGGAGCACTTGCTTGCGTAGGCCTTGCGCTCATGCTCTCACTCTATTTTTCATATCCGCAACGCAACCAAAAAGCGCGTTTCCCAGGATTTAACGTCACTAAAACGGACTTTCAGACGGTGCAAACCATCCACAACGATAATCCCAGGTACGACTATGTTGTATTATCAAATATACTTACTGGCGCCGCAGCCCTGACCGAATATGGATTTGTACAGTACTTCCCAACAAATCAAGGTGAACTATTTTATTACTCAGTTCCGAGCGGCGGTCCTCTTGCCCACCTCTACGGCCGGATGCTCTATGAAGGGCAAAAACAAGAATACATGCTCCAGGCAATGGATCTTGTCAATGTGAACAAGGCGTACTTTGTCATAAACTCATATTGGGCTAACTTT
>MFQB01000030.1 GCA_001784275.1 Candidatus Magasanikbacteria bacterium RIFCSPHIGHO2_02_FULL_47_14 | reverse complement strand
GGCTTTTGTGAGTGAGCCACCAGGCTGGGAGACAGACTTCTTCGCGTCGGCTGTCTTCTTCGGCGGGCTCTTGGCGATGGTGTGGTCGTTCGGTGGCCGCATCCGCGCCTACTTCGCCGGGCTTCGGGCCGCTTGGCGTGGCCTTTCGCGCTGATCTTTCGTGAGTTTTTCGGAGGGTCGTCTGAGCTTGCTCGGACAGTCCCTTGTGATTGTCAAATTTGACAGAAACAAGAGATTTATCCACAGACTGTGATTTGACAGCCTGTTGACTTTACATTATTATATGTTGGCTCTCAAAGAGGATTGATGTTTCTAGATTTTTCGCTTTATTAAGCAAAATTTGGATTCACACGCTATCGCATGCGGATTGACACGGCTGAGAGTTATCCTCCTTTTATATACCTTTATATCTAAGGTAAAGCGCATGCACACAAACAACACTGAGTTCTAAAAAAAGCGGTTTTAGCAAAAAGCCGGCTTTTTTGTTTTTTTACAACCTGTACAAGTCCAAAAGCGCACAGTGAAAAGCGCAAAATCACCCTGATTTTCCCTGCTCACTTTACACTTTTGGATTCCCCTTATGCCCACTTACAAGCGGAACTGGAGTTCCTCCCCTCAGCGTCGTTTTTTCACCAATTTGCGTGATATCGCACCTCTGCCAGACCTGATTGAGGCACAGAAGGTGTCTTATCAGTGGTTTTTGGAAAACGGAATTAAGGAGTTGTTTGAAGAGGTTTCTCCAATCACAGACTTTACCGGTCGCGACCTCGAGCTGTACATGGAAGGCTACTATATTGATGAGCCAAAGTTTGATGAGATTACCAGCCGCGATAAGAATCTGACCTACGAAGCGCCGCTTCGCGTGACTGCACGCCTGCTCAACAAACGCACCAAAGAAGAACAAACACAAGAAATTTACCTTGGTGACATTCCGGTCATGACTGACCGCGGTACCTTTGTGGTCAACGGTATTGAGCGCGTGGTCATCTCTCAGTTGATCCGCAGCCCGGGCGCTTACTTTACTGCTGAATCCGTCCGCGGCCGCAAATATTACGGAGCCAAAATCATCCCAACCCGCGGTGCCTGGATTGAAATTGAAACCGATCTCAACAACGTCATCTGGGTCAAGGTGGACCGCAAGAGAAAAGTTGCCGCGACCTCACTGTTGCGTGCTTTTGGTTATGCAGACAAAGATGAGATTCTTTCACTCTTTACCGGCGTCAACAACCACCCAAACATTGACTACGTTGAGTCAACGTTGAAAAAAGATGCAGCCAGCAACGAAGACGAAGGTTTGATCGAGGTCTACAAGCGTATCCGTCCGGGTGACTTGGCAACTGCAGACAACGCCAAGAGTTTGATTCACTCCATGTTCTTCAACTTCGACCGGTACGATCTCGGCCGCGTGGGTGTCTACAAGTTCGATACCAAGTTTAATTTGAAGATCAGTGAACAGGGATACGAAAAGAAAGAAGAGCGCGTTCTCTCACCGGAAAAACTTCTCCTTGTATTAAAAGAAGTTGTTCGCTTGAACGTCACACAAGAAGACCCGGATGACATCGACCACTTGGGAAACCGCCGCATCCGCGCAGTCGGTGAGTTGGTCCAGGATCGCTTCCGCATCGGTTTGGCTCGCATGGAGCGCATCATCAAAGATCGCATGAGCACCTATGAGTTGGAAGGAATTGCACCGAACAAATTGATCAACGCACGCCCGGTGATCGGCGCAGTACGCGAATTTTTCATGAGTTCACAGTTGTCACAGTTCATGGACCAGGTGAACCCACTGGCAGAGTTGGAACACAAGCGACGCGTCAGTGCTCTTGGCCCTGGTGGTTTGTCACGCGATCGTGCAGGCTTCGAAGTTCGTGACGTACACACCACCCACTACGGTCGTATCTGTCCGATTGCCACTCCGGAAGGTCCAAACATCGGATTGGTCGGCCACATGGCCAGTTACTCACGCATTAACAGCTTTGGATTTTTGGAAACCCCATATCGCAAGGTGATTCACACCGTTCCAAACGAAGCCCGTTTTACTGAAGGCGAAATTGCTCGCGAAGATATTAAAGGTGTTGTCAAAGCCGGAGAAAAAATTACCAAAGAAATCGCCAAACAACTTGAAAAAGAAAAACTTGAAACCGTTGCCGTACGCGCACGCGTCACCACAGAAGTTGTCTATCTGAATTCATTCCAAGAAGAGCGCGTGATTACTGCCAGTGCCACTACACCGGCAGATGCAGACGGATTTTTGACCGGTGAACGTGTTCCGGCCCGTGTCCATGGCAAACCATCAGTCGTCGACATCAATGAGATCGATTACTTTGATGTTTCTTCAAACCAAATTTTAAGTATTGCAACCAGCTTGATTCCATTCCTCGAACACGACGATGCGACCCGCGCTTTGATGGGAACAAACATGCAACGTCAATCTGTCCCATGTATTGTGCCGGATGCACCACTCGTCGGTACGGGTGTCGAAGAAGCTGCCGCCTCAAACAGTGGCTATGTCTTGCGCGCTGATGCCGATGGTGAGATTACCAAAGTGCAGGGTGATGTGGTTGAGTTGACCAGCAGCAAAAAAGCAGAGGTCTTCCGCTATCGGTTGAACAAGTTCGTCCGCTCCAATGCCTCAAGCTGCATTAACCAACACCCGGTAGTTACTATCAACCAAAAAGTGAAGAAGGGTGATCCACTCACCGACGGTCCCGGTATTGATAAAAATGGTGAGTTGGCACTGGGACAAAACGTTTTGGTCGCCTACATGGTCTGGGATGGTTTCAACTATGAAGACGCCATTATTCTCTCTGAACGTCTCGTGCAGCAAGACCGTTACACCTCTGTTCATATCGAAGATTATGTTACTGATGTTCGCGAAACCAAACTTGGACCAGAGGTTGTCACCAGCGACATCCCGAACGTCAGTGAAGAGAAGTTAAAAAATCTTGACTCAGAAGGTGTTGTCCGCATTGGTGCTGAGGTCCACTCAGGTGACATTTTAGTCGGTAAGATTACGCCAAAAGGTGAAACCGAACTTTCTCCGGAAGAACGATTGCTCCGCGCCATCTTCGGTGAGAAGGCACGCGACGTTCGTGACTCATCACTGTACTTGGAACATGGTGAACATGGAAAAGTCATTGATGTAAAGGTGTTTTCCGCAGAAGACGGCGACAAGTTACAACCGGGTGTGATCAAGCAAGTCCAGGTCACTGTCGCTGACATGCGCAAGGCACAGGTCGGAGACAAGATGGCCGGTCGCCACGGAAACAAAGGTGTTATCTCCCGTGTTGTCCCGGTTGAAGACATGCCATTTTTGGACGACGGAACACCGGTTGACATCATCTTGTCACCACTCGGTGTTATCTCCCGTATGAACCTCGGACAGCTGCTCGAAACCCACCTTGGTTTGGCTGCCAATGCATTGCAATATCGCGTAGCTACTCCGGTGTTGAATGGAATTACTGAAGAGCAAATTAAACGAGAGTTGAAAGATGCCGGCTTTACAGTTGACGGTCAGCTTCAGTTGTTTGATGGACGAACCGGTGAGCCATTTGATCACAAGACAACTGTGGGTTACTCCTACATGATGAAGTTGAACCACATGGTGGAAGATAAGATCCACCAACGTTCCATTGGTCCATACAGTTTGATTACACAACAGCCTCTTGGTGGTAAGGCCCAGTTCGGTGGACAACGTTTCGGAGAGATGGAAGTGTGGGCACTGGAAGCATACGGAGCCGCACACACCTTGCAGGAAATGTTGACCATCAAGTCAGATGATGTCCCGGGACGCTCAAAGGCATACGAAGCCATCATCAAGAATGAACCGATTACACGAGTGAATATCCCGGAATCATTTAACGTTCTTGTTCGCGAGTTGAAAGGTTTGGCACTCGATGTTCAAGTTTTGAAAAAAGTCGATGGTGAGTACATACCCGTGGATGAAGCACACAAACGCGCGTCAGTCGAACGCGGTGACAATGACTCGAGAGAGGGTAACGAATAATTCTTCTATCTTTTATCTTCTTATATGACGCGCGATTTTCATTCCATGGACTTTGATGCTCTCGCCTTGCGTCTTGCTTCTCCTGAAGTCATTCGCAAATGGTCATTCGGAGAGGTAAGCAAGCCGGAAACCATCAACTATCGTACGCAAAAACCGGAAAAAGGCGGTTTGTTTGCCGAAGAGATTTTTGGACCAACCAAAGACTGGGAGTGTTACTGTGGCAAGTACAAAAAAATTCGTTACAAAGGTATTGTTTGTGACAAGTGTGGAGTCGAAGTCACCCACTCCATCGTTCGTCGTGAGCGCATGGGCCACATTGAACTTGCCGCTCCGGTCACACACATCTGGTTCTTGCGATCCATTCCATCCAAGATCGGTTTGATTTTAGATCTCTCGATTCAGTCACTCGAAAAAGTGATTTACTTTGCTTCCTTTATTATTACCGGTGTTGACGAAGCAGAAAAAGCTGCTACCGAAACACAGCTGAAACAAGAATATAAACAAAAGAAAAAACAGATCGACGACATGTATGCCGGCAAGATTGCTGAGGCACAGACAGAGAAGTCCGGTGCCAAGGCAATTGAGAAAGAGCGAGACGAAAAAATGACAGCACTTGAAGCAGACTTCAAAGATGCAGAGCAAGAGCTCAAGGACATCCAGATGTTGTCAATTATTTCAGAGAATCGCTACCAAGAGTTGTCACTCCGCTATGGTCACTTGTTTGATGCGACAATTGGTGGCGGTGCAGTTCGTCAGTTACTCGAAAAGTTAGATATTCCAAAAACTCTTGAGAGACTTGAAGGCGAAACCTTGAAGAGTAAAGGCGCCAAACGAGAACGCCTTGTTCGTCGCGTGAAGTTGTTGAAGAGTTTTGCTAAAAATGGCATCCGTCCAGAGTGGATGATCTTGACCTCAATCCCAGTCATCCCGCCAGACTTGCGTCCAATGGTTGCATTGGATGGTGGTCGGTTTGCAACCAGTGACTTGAACGATCTCTACCGACGCGTGATTAACCGCAACAACCGTTTAAAGCGTTTGCTTGATTTGCATGCTCCAGAGGTTATCTGTCGGAACGAAAAACGTATGTTGCAAGAGGCTGTCGATGCATTGATCGACAATAGCGCTCGTGCAACCAAGACCGTGACCGCATCAACCGGTCAACGCCGACAACTGCGTTCTCTTGCTGACATTTTGAAAGGTAAACAAGGTCGTTTCCGTCAGAACTTGCTCGGTAAACGTGTCGACTACTCCGGTCGTTCTGTTATCGTCGTCGGACCAAGTTTGGAAATTGACGAGTGTGGTTTGCCAAAACGCATGG
>MFQB01000029.1 GCA_001784275.1 Candidatus Magasanikbacteria bacterium RIFCSPHIGHO2_02_FULL_47_14 | reverse complement strand
GCGTGGCAAACCATCTCCGGGGTTGATGCCTTTGACCTCTACCAAAGCTATGGGTTCCCGATTGAACTTACAGAAGAACTTGCGAAAGAGCAGGAAATTAAACTCGACATGGTTGCTTTTGAAGAAGAAAAGAAAAAACATCAAGAAGTTTCTCGCCAGGGTGCAGATAAGAAGTTTAAGGGCGGTTTAGCCGATCACTCAGAGATGAGTGTGAAGTACCATACGGCCACTCACTTGTTGCATATCGCGCTCCGTCGCGTTCTTGGCGAACATGTGCAACAAAAGGGGAGTAATATCACCCCGGAACGGTTGCGGTTTGACTTTTCTCACCCGGAAAAAATGACTGGCGAGCAACTCAAACAAGTTGAAGATCTGGTAAATGCTTCAGTTCAAAAAGATTATCCGGTGACATGGCAAGAGGTGCCGGTTGAAGAAGCGTACAAACAAAATGTGATCGGATTTTTTCCTGATCGCTATGACGACATTGTAAAAGTCTACACAGTCGGTGACCCGACGTATCCAGGAAATGCAGATCCCTCTACACCAACGTTTAGTCGCGAAATTTGTGGTGGCCCACACGTCGAACACACAGGAGCACTCGGCCACTTTAAAATTACAAAAGAAGAGTCCTTGGGAACAGGTCTGCGAAGAATAAAAGCGATATTGGAGTAGTTTATTTTAAAGGTCCGAATAAATATTCAAAGCGCCGGCGATATTGCCGCGCTTTTTCGTTATCCTTTTTCAAGACAAGCTTAATTTTTGTGGATTGTGCGAACACGCGGAAGATGTCCAACAAATACATGTCTTCTTCCCTGTGAACCTCCGAGTACAGCGTGTCGATGGCGTCTGCTGCTGTCTGGTCCAGGACTGTGGACAAAATATAGTCGTCAATGATGTCAATTGCGATACACCTGTCCTTTTCTATGACCTCATCTGTATGTGCCAAGTACACATGGTCGTTTTCCGCTGCATCGCTAATAGCGTGAGTATACTTGTCGAGGTAACTTTGTCCGCCCACGACCATGTATCGCTCCTCGACCAGTTGGAGGTATTGTTTTGTAAAATGTGCAGCTTTGTACGGGTCAGTCATCGCTTCCCAGGCATGAGGCGTGTACCGCAGGGCGATCGGTTTTGAAGTACTTGCCGCCAGAGATAGCAAAAGCTGCGAAGTGAAGTCCATGACCTTGAGAAGATTGGTAAAGTGCCAAATACGCTTCTCTTTCGGTTCACGGGGAATCAGCTGGTTGAGGTGCTCCTTCTGTAGGTAAAGTTTTTGTGTTTCGTCACTAAAAAAAGACAAATCAAGCAACCACGAGATGTGGAGGCTATATCGTTTTTTTTGTTTGATCACAATGTTTTGTTCTTGAAGTTGTCTCAACACGCGATAGACACCCTGGGGAGTAACTGCGTAGTTGATTTTTACACAACGCCCCAAGATCTCCGTAACACTCTGGGCCCCGTGGTTTCCAAGGAGCTCAATGATCTGATCAGCGACAGTTTTCTCCTTGCCAAGGATCATATTTTAAACAATTTGTTTAAAAACACCTCTTTTTAACATTTAAAATTGCAATTTTTATGGACTCTCCATAGAGTGCGAGCAGTTTTGCACTGTCGGAGGGGGTACCCCGCTTACACTCGCGGCTTCATAGTATAGAGTAGTGTATTCTTCGCTTCTTTTCAACTCAGCAGAAATTTGCTATCATACAGGCAGGTATGACAGAGTCTCTTCGCCACTACGTGTGGTCGGTCCGAGGTCAGTTTTTACGATATGCCCTGACCGGTGGAAGTGGCGTGATTTTAGACATGGCAACCCTGGTTTTGTTTCGAGAGATACTGGGGTTTACACCTGTTTTAGCCGTTGCCCTGAATCAGTTCCTTGTACTGGGGTATAACTTTACCCTGAATAAGTACTGGTCGTTTGAGAACAGAGATCCGTCACCTCGTCAGCTTCGGCGCTACCTTACCTTGGCAGCAGGCAACTACCTGTTTTCTGTAGGAACCATGTACCTGTTCAGCCATCTTTTCGGGTGGGACTACCGACTGGTTCGCATGGGTACTATTGCTGTGATGACGAGCTGGAATTTTTTGCTCTATAAACACTGGGTCTATCGCCCGTAACGTTATTCACACTGCGTCCGTTTCCGACACTTGACAGGGGTTTTTTTCTTCTGTACAATAGGGGCCAGTTAATTTCAAAAGAAACCATGGGAAAAAATGATGTTGTCCTTGTACGAGGTACGGTAGAAGAAGTGCTCCCGGGCGCAACCTTTCGAGTACGGCTTGAGAACGACCATGAGATCTTGGCCCATCTCTCAGGCAAGATGCGGATGAATCGCATCAGAATCGGTGTCGGAGATGGTGTTCAGGTGGAGATGACGCCGTATGACTTGTCGAAAGGCCGTATAACGTATCGGTTTTAAAGTTATCAATGGAGTATCAACCAGTGCGGTGGAGCTTGACCATGTGTTGAGCAATGATATCGCGGCAGTGGTTGATATTTTTTAGTTCTACAGACTATGAAGGTTCGAGCATCTGTCAAAGTACGATGCAAAAAATGTAAAGCAGTCCGACGACAGGGTGTTGTTTATATTATTTGCGACAACCCACGCCATAAACAGCGTCAGGGTACAAAACAACGAAAAAAGTCCGGCTAAATTATTTACGTTATGAGACTTGCAGGTGTAACTATTCCAAAAGAAAAACGCGTGGTGATCAGCCTTACCTACATTTATGGTATTGGTCCAACCAGCGCTCAAAAGATTTTAACGAAGGCTCGTGTCGACGAAAGTATTCGCGTGAAGGATTTGACACAACAACAGGAAGATCTGATCCGTTCTATTGTTGAAAAAGAGTACACCACTGAAGGTAACCTTCGTCGTGAAGTTTCTTCAAACATTAAGCGTTTAAAAGACATTAAGGCATATCGCGGTATTCGGCATATTCGTCATTTACCGGTTCGTGGACAACGAACTCGCACCAACTCTCGCACTGTCCGAGGCAACAAGAGAAATGTCGCGACAAGCGGCAAGAAACCGGTGGCACAAAAGACATAATACTTGACTATGGCAGGTACTCCTTCTACAACAACAAAAAATCCAGCAAAAAAGAAAAAGAAAATCCGTGCCGTCGGCAACGGACGTGCCTATATTCAGGCTTCGTTCAACAACACCATCGTTACCTTTACTGATCAGAATGGTGATGTGTTAGCCTGGGCAAGTTCCGGTATGGTTGGATTTAGGGGTCCAAAAAAAGCAACTCCATATGCAGCCACACAGGTGGTGAAGCGCGCAGTTGAGTTAGTCCAGCCATATGAGTTAAAAGAAGTAAATGTTTTTGTAAAAGGCATCGGCGGTGGTCGTGAGTCAGCAATTCGTTCGTTGAACACAAACGGCCTTCAGGTGTTGTCAGTAAAAGATACAACACCAATCCCACACAACGGGTGCCGTCCACCAAAGAAACGTAGAGTCTAGTTTTGAGAATATAATGCTTGACGTATCGTATGGGTAGAACTATTGGTCCAAAAAATAAAATTGCACGCCGCTTCGGTGTGAACTTGGGTTTGAAAACAAATGCTGCAAAGGTTGCACGCCGCTTAAGCCAGCCACCTGGGGTTCATGGTCCAAGGAAGCGACCCCGACCGGGTTCAACGTTTGCGAAACAGTTGATTGAGAAGCAGAAAGCCAAGTTCATGTACGGCATTCGTGAACGCCAGTTTAACGCATATGTCAAAGAGGCTACCCGTTTGTCCGGTGACTCAAGTGTCAACCTGCAACAGTTACTTGAACGTCGTCTCGACAACGTGATCTATCGTTTGGGTTTTGCCGTGACTCGTGCTCAGGCCCGACAGTTTGTGAGTCACAACATGTTTACTGTGAATGGCAAAAAAATGAATATCCCATCGCATTCAGTTCGAATTGGTGATATTATTTCTTTAAAGGAAACAAAACGCAAGAAAAAAGCATTCGAAGGTGTTGAAGAGCGTCTGGAAAAGACGAACCTCCCGAGCTGGCTGACTCTTGAAGCAAAAAAGAAAGAAGGAAAGGTTGTAAGCATGCCGATTGACCAGGATTTCGACAAAGTCTTTGATGTCAAACTTATCATCGAGTATTATTCAACTCGCTAATAAAAAAGGAGCTTTATGGAGTACATCCTTTTGCCAACATCAATCGTCTTCGAGGACACTGATAATCCGAATATCGGTCGGGTTATTATAACCCCATGTCAACAGGGATATGGAACGACCTTGGGCAATGCATTGCGCCGCGTGTTGTTGTCATCTCTTCCGGGTGCTGCAGTTGAATCAGTAAAAATTAAAGGCGTTCAGCATGAATTTTCAGCTATCGAAGGTGTGCAGGAAGATGTTGTTGAATTTATTTTGAATTTAAAGGAACTTGCCGTGACCTCATTTGTTGACACTCCGGTTACGTTGAAACTTAGCAAAAAAGGTAAAGGTGACGTTACTGCTGCTGACTTTGAGAAGAACTCAGACGTGGAAATTCAGAATCCACAACTCAAATTGATGTCGATTACCAAGAGCGACCATGAGGTTGAGCTGGAAGTGACGATTGGTAAGGGACGGGGTTACGTTCCGGTCTCTGAAAAAGAGACACAGAACTTGGATCTTGGAACCGTAATGGTGGACTCACTCTACACCCCAATTCGGGATATCGGGTACACCATTGAAATGACCCGTGTCGGTGACGTTACAGATTACGAGAAGTTAACATTGACAATCGAGACCAACGGCACTGTCACACCAAAAGATGCCGTGTGTCAGTCAACAAAGATTTTAATGGACCACTTTGCCTTGTTGCTTGAGGCTGCACAAGGTGGCAACCAATACGAAGGATCAATGGTAGAAGAGATGCCTGTGGCTGAGGTTGAGGAAACGCAAGAAGCTGAAGAGCCAGAAGAAGCCCCGGTAAAAAAATCTAAAAAAAGTAAGAAATAACGAACAGAGTTGAATGTATGCGTCATAGAAACCAGAAGACAACTTTAGGCAGAGAAGCTGCACCACGAAAAGCACTCTTGCGAGGTTTGGCTGAAAGTTTAGTGTTGCATGAGTCAATTCGCACCACCCAAGCCAAAGCAAAAGCAGTCCGTGGCATTATCGAACCACTCATTACGACAGCTCGCGGTGGTTCTGTAACCGATCGACGGCAAGTTGCTAAAACCTTGTATACCAAGGCAGCCATTGACAAGATGATGAAAGATATCGCACCTCGATATAAGGAGCGTCCGGGTGGGTATACACGCATGACCAAACTTGCACCACGTGCAAACGATGGGGCACAGATGGTTAAGATTGAATTTGTTGTATGAAAGCCATAACACGAGAAACAATGACTATTGATGCTACAGGAAAAGCTCCTGGTCGAGTTGCTACTCAGATTGCCCTGTATTTACGTGGCAAGCATAAACCGGACTTTCAACCACATATTGACGCCGGTGATCTTGTTCATGTTGTCAATGCAGCCAAGATTGAATTTACCGGTCGAAAGTTGGTTCAAAAGGATTACCGTCACCACACCATGCATCCGGGTGGTTTAAAGCGAACCCCTGCGAAGGCAGTGTTTGAGAGTGACCCGGCAAAGGTAATTCGTCATGCTGTATATGGCATGTTGCCAAAGAATAAGCATCGAGATGAGATGATGAAACGGTTGAAGATTGATGCCTAATTATTTTCATGGTTATGGTAGTTGCAAAGAACAATGAGACACAAAAGCGCGCAGTCGGCCGACGAAAAACCGCCTCTGCACGCGTACGCCTGGATACCGGAACCGGGACTATCGTCATTAACGGGAAAAAGTTTGAACAGTATTTCCCCATCGCATTTTGGCAACAAAAAGTAGTTGCTCCTCTTGAAAAGACCGGCAAAATGAAACAGTTTGACATCAGCGTCAAAGTGGAAGGTGGCGGGATCAACTCTCAAGCAGAGGCTATCCGCCACGGTATCTCTCGCGCCCTGGTAGAGTGGGACGAAGCCCTCCGACCTATTTTGAAGGCAGAAGGGTTCCTCACACGCGATCCGCGCGCCAAAGAACGTAAGAAGTTTGGTCTTCACCGTGCACGTCGTGCGCACCAATGGAGAAAGCGTTAGTTTGCTGTATTTCAAAAACATCCCGCGCTGCGGGATGTTTTATTTTAGCTTTTTTTAGTGTATAGTTAGGTAAGTTTGATATGAAAATTACTTTTCATTTTGCGGAAAAACATCCGGATTTATTTGAGTGGCTGCCTGCTGACCATATTTTTCCACACGATCACCTTATGGCACGAACAGTCTTAAAGTTATTTCCAAACACTATTACGCCAAATCAGGTGACGGCTGTTCGCATTTTGGCAACGCCATTTGTGCTGTTTTTGATTATAAGTGGAAACTATCTCTGGGGTACAGTCAGTTTTTTGCTGGCTGCGTTTACAGATGCCATTGACGGGTCAATGGCGCGGACAAGAAATCAGATCACTCGGTTTGGGATGTTGTTTGACCCACTGGCCGATAAACTTTTGATCGGCGTTATGGTGCTCTTGCTTGTATTTCAGAATTTTCACTATCTCTTGGGATTTGCACTGATTGGCCTTGAGGTGGCGGTTATTATTACAGCGGCAGTTGCAAAGGTGAAGTTTAATACAGTAAAGGCTGCAAATGCCTGGGGCAAGATTAAGATGATTTCTCAGGTATTTGCTGTCTTTTTGACTCTGCTAGCGCTCGTACTCGATATCCCGTATCTGTTAACAGCCGCGGCCTGGATCTTTGGATTGGCCATCGGGTTTGCTATTATTAGTTTGTTTGCACACGGAATTTGAGCTAAAATAAGGCTTATAAAAACAGCGACCCCGGGCGACATGCGTCGACCGGGGCCTTACGACCTCCGATTGTGGAATTTGTCCCACAGGCTCCGGAAAGCCATGGGGACAGAGATGAGGAGCAGGACTGATCCGGCAATGGCCGTCCAGCTCTCGTAGGCGGGGTAGGAGAGTACGAAGCCGCCGGCGCCAAGCGACTCGACCCAGAGCTTGATCTTGCCCCAGCGGCCGGCAGGGTGGCCATTGGAGTCACGCAGATAATCGACCGTGCGGATCGTGAGGAGCGCGAGCTCAATCCCGATCGTCATGACCGCGGCGACGTTGACTACGACCAAGGTGCCGCTGTTCCACCGGTTCCAGTGTGGGAGTAGGAACAGGAACGGCAGCAAGAAGAACTTGTCCGAGGCTGCGTCGAAGAAGGCTCCGAACTTCTCGTCATCGTTGAAGTCGAGACTCTTCCGTCGCCGGGCGACAGGTCCGTCCAGTGCATCAAGCAACGACGTCGGCGTATAGATCACAAACGCGGTCCAGTAGTAGCCACTATACAGCAGCCAGATGATCAGAGCCGCGAGGGGCGGCCTGACGCCCGAGATCCAGTTCGCGTGCACGCGCGGTGCCAGCCAGTCTGCGAGCGGGCCGATGAGCCGCTGAAGTCCGCGGTAGCCGTTGTCAAAAGTGGTGTTGAAGGCGCTTCCAGCGTCCATGGTGTCCTCTCTTTCCGTAAAGAACTTGCTCTATCTTGGTAGAAACCGTGAAGAAAGTCAAGATTTTTGTATGGTGAATAAAAAAATACGAATTTTACATCTCATGTTCCTGTTGGTCTGTATTGACCTCGGGTTGTTATATTTTCAAATTACGACTTGGAATAATCATATTCTTGGGTGGGCACTTTTTTCGGTTTTCGTTTTATGTATAGGCTGGTGGTGGAAGGAGATTCTTCATCGTGCATTTGGTTTAAGATCAAATGTGACGACCTATCTTCTGGGGATGTTTGCCGGCTTTACAACATTTGGTCTGTTGGCAGGAGTTTTTGCAGTATGGTATCGGTTTACCTCGTTCACAGTGTGGTCAAGCTATGGGGAAGCAGCCCTCATAAGCCTTCTCATCTATCTTTGGGTAAAAAAAAGGCCTGTCTGCCACGGCAAGCTACTTCAGGATCATGCCACCTCGCCAACTCACAAAGTTCGTTTTCGTATCCCTTCTTTTTTCATCTTAGTATATCTTGCAGGATGGGTGTGGGCACTTTCTTTGTTGTTTAAGTCGCAGTCCCAAGGGGCACTTCTCAGTCCTTGGCAAGCGATCTCTCAGTCCTATCTGTACGTGTTTTTTGCCCTCTCATTGCTTTTGGGATTTTTTTTGTTTTCACAGTTCAAGGTAAAACTTTTGTTATTCTTCGTGATTTTGCACTCAGTATTGTTGCACATGTACCTTCCTGCCTCACACGTATTGCCGTGGGGCGGAGATGTGTGGCGTATGCTTGCCGTAGAAAACAAACTGTTGCACGGTGAGGCGCACCCCCCTGTTTTATTTGGTGAAGGAGTGAAGTGGCGGGAGGTTGGCTCAATATCTGTGCCAGAAGCATTGGTCATTCCCCACAAGTATGTGTATGGTCAGTTGTGGGGCACAAGTGTTGTTATGGCGAAAACGACAGGCGTAGATCTGTTGCAGTTAAATCGCTGGCTGGGTCCGCTCTTATGGTCAGTATTTTTCCCGCTCGTCATATTTCGTCTGGGCGTTCTGTTGTTTGGGAGTCAACGCTGGGGGGTATGGTTTGCCGCCCTCAGTTTTCTGCCTTTTATTTTTCAAGTAACCGGCAGCTTAACTCTGGGAGTGAGTTTAGGGTATCTTACATTCTTTTTTGTTTTACTCTTATTGTTGCACTTGATTCGGGATGCGCATGCTTCACAACGAATAGTAGTATTGTTTTTTGCGGTTCTCATGGCATTTGGGTACACAGTTGTTTTTGTCTTACTTTGGTTTTTGTTACTTATCTATTTGCTTTATTTTGCCGTTGCGAAGTTGCAACGTGTGTGGATAAAACGAACGATCACGTCTTTGGTCATATTATTGAGCATGTTTGTCTTCCCAGTGATTGAGATTCTTTTAAAGGCAAGTTCACTGCCCACTGTTCCTGCTTTTGTTCACGGAGTAAAACAGGCAGTTGGTCAACTGAGTGGCTGGTTTTTTGCTGCACAGATTCGCCCTCATGACATTGTAAGTGGCAACATTCTATTTAATCACACGCCGTTGGTGTCGTTTGTTCCGTCTGTGTTTATAAACTCGCGGTGGCATATTATGGGTTTCGTGATTGCATTGTTTGCTTTGGCTTTTGCAGGTGCTGCTTCGTTTCCTATACGACGCAGAGCACAACTTTTGCATTTACTACTTTTAACTGGGGGAATATGTGTATGGGGCGGCTATGTGATAAGTTGGTTTTTTCTTGATGGTGAACGATCCTTTGTGCGAAGACTGGATGCTGCACTGGTATTTTTTCTTCTGATCTTTGCTGTGTACGGTATACAAATGTTTGTACGACGTTGGAACTTTTCTCGTATCCAACAGACATCTTTTATAGTGTTGCTCGTGTGTGCTATAAGTTGGACCACGATGACAACCTACGCTTCAGGCCCAGATACACAGGTAATGAGTAACGCGCAGTATCAGGCGGCACAGCATGTCTGGAGTCAAGTAAAATCACAACAAGATCACTGTGTTATTGCAGATACCTGGCCGCTTCTTGGTGTCGAGGCGGTGTCGTCCGGTCGAATTGTGGGAGGCGGTTTTCCCATAAGTAGTACATTTGCTCAACCTGAACGCGGGGAGATATATCGAAAGATATTGGCCTTGGAATCAGCTGTGACCTCTGAAATCCAACAGTATACCCGTAGTTCCGGGTGTTGGGTTATTGTGCCGGCTGCTCAGGAGCTGTTTCCTCAAACCACCTCGACACAGGTTTTTGGTGACGTTCAGGCCTTTTTTCTGCCCTTGAAAACCGGCACTGAGTAGGGTACAATCCAGGCGAAGGAGTTACGTATATGGACTGTATTTTTTGTAAAATTATTGCCGGCGAGATCCCTAACTATACAGTGTATCAGGACGAGCATGTCCTGGCTTTTTTGGATATTCAGCCGCGAGCAAAAGGGCATACGGTCGTCATTCCTCGGCAGCACGCCCCGACGATCTTTGACCTGGATTCTGTAGCCGAAAGAGAGATTTTTGCCAGTGTCCACAAGACCATGAGTCGTCTCCAAGATGTGCTCAAACCGCAGGGATATTCTGTAGGGTGGAACCACGGTGAAGCAGGCGGTCAGGTAGTGCCCCATCTGCATATCCACATTATGCCACGGTGGCATGATGATGGCGGTGGGAACATGCACACGATTATTAACCAGCCAGGAGATTTGCCGGTAGAAGAGGTGGCGAAGTTATTTACCTA
>MFQB01000028.1:1024-9831 GCA_001784275.1 Candidatus Magasanikbacteria bacterium RIFCSPHIGHO2_02_FULL_47_14 | reverse complement strand
TCGGTGATAAGTCAAAAGGATCCTGTCCGGGCTTACCACTGGAATCAGGCAATTATGGATTTTATGACTGCTGTGACACAGCGAAACACTCATCCACTGGTTCAGAAGTTTATAGATCTATATCCAGGACCAAAGACAAAGAAAAAAAACACAAAAAAATCCATTCCTTTCAAACAAACTGACAGATTTATTCGCGGGAGGATTGTAGATTTTCTCAGAGATGGCGGCTCGATCTCGATCGCACACCTCTACAGCACGATGTTCCCTGATTTTTCCCAAGATCGTCTTGAACAAGTCGTAGCTGGTTTAGCAAAAGATGGCTTGATTAAAAGGAAAAAACAAGTTATTGTATTAGTATAATCAATTATTATGAGACTTCTTCTTCGTTGGTTCATCAATGCAGCGGCGCTACTCCTCATCGCTTTGTATGTGCCTGGGATTGAAATATCAGGGTGGTATACGGCATTTATCACTATTTTAGTACTCGGACTCGTAAACGCAGTCATTCGTCCTGTGCTTTTTGTCCTTACTTTGCCGATTAATATTTTGACATTGGGTTTGTTTACATTCGTGATTAATGCGCTTCTCTTTTGGTTCGTGAGTAGTTTTATTGACGGATTTGTTGTCTCCGGATTTTGGCCAGCACTCATTGGCGCTTTCTTGCTCACACTCGTCAGCTGGCTGGCTGGGTCACTTCTTAAACGACCGTAGATATGGCATCCAAAGTGAAGATTTTGTCGGTCGGAGGATCCATCATTATCCCAAAGACAGGTTTTGATATTTCTTTTTTAAAGGAATTAAGAAAGCTGATATTGAGTTTTGTAAAGCAGGGCACCCGATTTATTTTGGTTGTTGGTGGTGGAGCAACCTGTCGTTATTACCAGCAAGCGGCACGGCAGCTTTCTGTATCTTCGGCCAATGATTTGGACTGGATTGGGATTTCTACCACCATGTTAAACGCTAACTTTGTTCGTGTTATTTTGAAGGAGTTGGCTCACGAACATGTAGTAACAGACTCAAAAAAGAAGGTTCGTCTTAAAAAGCCAGTCCTCGTTGCCGGCGGTCTCAAACCGGGACAATCAACCGATGCTCAGGCCGTTGCTTTTGCCAAAACGTATGGAGCCAAAGAAATTATCAATCTATCCAACACCGCTTATATTTACGACAAGGACCCGGCAAAATTTAAGGGTGCACAGAAAATTGAACATATTGACTGGAAAACATTGCGAAAAAACATCATCGGTGACACGTGGGAGCCTGGGAAAAACATCCCATTTGACCCGGTTGCCAGTCGCGAAGCGCAAAAACTTGGCTTGACAGTTTCCTTCGTTGATGGGAATAATCTAAAAGAGGTGCAGAAGGCCGTACAAGGCAAACCATTTCAGGGTACTATCGTGAAATGACATCTGAGCAGTTTTTTGTATAGACCTGCCCTCTTGGAAGGTTTTTATGTCTCAGTATCAAATTTACTCTACATCACAAGAGGCCTGGAACGGCATGTATCAGGCTATTTGTTCTGCTGAAAAATCTATCTACTGGGAGTTGTATATTTTTGTTGATGACGAGGCAGGGGAGCGGTTTTTTAATATCTTGGAACAAAAAGCCCGCGCAGGAGTAGATGTGAAGTTGATTTTGGACTATGTCGGAAGTTTTGGCGTGTCGCGAAAGCGAGCACAATCTCTGAAAGATGCCGGGGTCGATTTGTTATTTTTTCACGAACGAAAATACCGATACCGAGGACTATGGAAAAAGCTCGTATCTCGCACGCATAGAAAAATTCTTGTTGTCGATGAGTCAATTGGGTTTATTGGGGGAGTCAACATCGACAAACGGATGAAGGATTGGCTGGATATTCACATACAGATTCAAGGACGAACGGCAGTGCGTACATTATCGCGGGCCTTCGCAAAGATGTACTTGATCTGTGGCGGTTCAAAGAAAAATGTTCGTCACTTGTTGAAATACAAATTTCGTATTGCCAAAGAATTCCAGGACATTCACTTTGTTTTTGATGATGCACATGACACACGGTCCTTTGCACGGCGCAAGTATACCGAAGCGCTCTTGCGTGCTCGCGAACGAGTGATCTTATTTTCCCCCTATTATTTTCCGGATCGCAAGTTTCTCTATGCCCTGTGGCAGGCAAGAAAGCGTGGCGTAAAAGTTGATCTTTTGATTCCATTCCGCACCGACGTGCGCATCGCAACTTTTGCTGCCTATGCCTGGTTTTCACTTATGAAAAAATATGGTGTGCGGGTTCACCTACTGGACACCATGATGCATGGCAAGGGTGTGATTGTCGACGAAGAGTGGGCCATGATCGGGAGTTCCAACTTGGAGCACGGCAGTTTTTACGACAACTATGAAGCGAATGTCACATTGGCTGATAAAAATGTAGTAAAAAAACTCAAGACCATTGTGGAGGGCTGGCTTCAGAAAGCAAATTTGCTTGATGGGGCACGCTGGGAAAGGCGAGGGGCCTGGCACCGTTTCAAAGAACGGTGGGCGATACGTCTATACCGGGTCTGGCATCGACGAAGTTAAGCACGCTCAATAGTTAATGTGCGCGTGTGATTTTTTGTATGTTCGATTGTGATAGCAATCGTTTTTTTGTTTTTGAGAAGCCCTTCGATCTTTTCCGGCCACTCTATGATGCAAAGTGTTGTTGGTTTACCGAGATAATCCTCAACGCCAATTTCCAGAAGTTCTTCCTGGTTTTTGAGACGATAGGTATCAATGTGAACCAGAGTTTTGACGTCTGACTCTGCCGACACCGGGTATGTATTCATTAAGGTAAATGTCGGGCTGGTGATGTCTTCCAGGATGCGCAAACCTTGAGCAATACCCTTTGTCAACGTGGTTTTGCCTGCACCAAGCTCACCGGACAAGAGAACGATATCTCCACTATGAAGTGTGGCTGCCAGTTCTTCTCCGAGTTTTAACATCTCAGCTTCTGTCTGTACCTCGTGAATCATACTGCAAGTTCCGGGTAAAGAGGAAAACGAGCAGAAAGTGTCTTTACCTCTGCGCGTATGCGAGTCAAGAGTTCGTGGTCAGTGGAGTGAGTCAAAACGCGGTCAATCATATCACCAATAAGTTCCATCTCTGCCTCCTTCATACCACGCGTGGTAAGGGCCGGTGTGCCAAGACGAATACCTGATGGGTCCATTGGTGAACGTGGGTCATCGGGAATCATATTTTTGTTTACCGTGATTCCTGCCTCGTCCAGCGCGTATTGTCCTTGTTTGCCGGTTACACCTTTTGGTGTTACGTCGATCAACAATAAGTGATTATCTGTACCGCCAAACATGAGTTTGTATCCGCGTTCTGCAAAAACTCGTTCCAAGACCTTTGCATTTGTTTTGATCTGCTTTGCGTAGTCTTTAAAAGATGGCTCCAGTGCTTCTTTGAAGGCAATTGCTTTTGCAGCAATGTTGTTTTCGTGTGGCCCGCCTTGCAAACCGGGGAAAACCGCCTTATCAATTTGTTTGGCAAATTTTTCTTTGCACATGATCATGCCGCCGCGAGGACCACGCAATGTTTTGTGGGTTGTGGTAGTGACAATGTCAAACAACGGGACCGGGTTATTCATCTCACCGGCAGCAATAAGTCCTGCAATATGCGCAACATCCGCCATGGTGTATGCCCCGACCTCGTCAGCAATTTGCTTGACCTTGTCGTATTCAATTTCACGAGAGTATGCGCTGTAGCCGACCAAGATTAATTTTGGTTTGTGCTCCAACGCCATGGCGCGCAGGTTATCAAAGTCGATATTCCCTTCAGCATTGGTTTTGTAGCGAACAAAGTTAAAGACCTTGGCCATGTATGTCACAGGGTGGCCGTGGGTTAAATGCCCCCCGTGAGAGAGATCCATGCCAAGAATGGTATCTCCTGGCTCTAAGATGCCAAAGTACACTGCAACGTTGGCTGGTGCGCCTGAGAGGGGCTGTACGTTGATATGCTCGGCCCCAAACAGCTGCTTTGCGCGCTCAATTGCTGTTACCTCGACTTCGTCGATAAATTCACAGCCACCATAATACCGTTTGCCCGGGTATCCTTCTGAGTATTTATTTGTCAAAACAGACCCGAGCGCTTCCAGTACTGCGATCGAAACAAAATTTTCTGAGGGAATCATCTCCAAACCAGACTCTTGTCGTTGTAACTCTTTGGTAATCGCTTGTTTAATAATTGGATCGTACTCAGCGAGTTTCATTTTATTCATAGGAAAGGAAAAAATGTTACTTAAATTCTTGACTCTCAAATATCATATTTTTTCATTCAAGTGGGCTTCAATCACTTCAGCTACATTTTGTGTGCAATTTTTGGGCAAGTCATGAATATCAAACCATCCAAACTCCACTGTTTTATTTTTTTGCAAAGTTGGTTCACCGGTGCGGCGTGCTAAAAAGTGGATAAGGACTGCCCAAGCCTCAGCAACATCCGGACGCTTCGTGACAACTGTTTTTAATGGACGAAGTATCTCAATATCAATACCAAGTTCTTCTTTGGCTTCACGAATACAGGCCTGCTCAGGGGTTTCATCGAGAGAGATAAGTTTGCCGCCCGGGAACATAAAAAATGGACTTTCTGCGTCGTTAAACTTTATCTCACGGTCAAGAAGTACTTTATTGTCTTCAATGATGACCGGCCCGGCAACGATAATAATGTCCTTCAATGTGTCCATAGGATGGGATTATATGTCACTAGTATATCTGAAACAAAAAAAAGAAAAAAGTGGCAAAGGCCACCTTTTCTTGTAAAACAAAAATAGCCCTGAATTCAGCGCTATTTTTGATTTCCCCGGTACGTCTCTCCTTTCGTAAGTGGCCTATGACGGCCGGGGTTGTTGTTCACGCGTGGTGCGCCACCTCCATGCGCGCTGCGAGATCGGTCGCGGCGGGCATGCCGAGTGCGCGGAAGCGCTCCTCGTCGAACTCCAGCGGGGTGCCGGTGTTGGGGCAGCGGCGAACGAGACTCGCCATCGCCTCCTCGAAGCGCGTCAGCCCCGGGTGCAGCACCGGTCGCGGCAGGCCCTTGGGGGTCCCAGCCAGCCGAGGTGGCTCAGGCAGAGCGCGGGCGCGCTCCATGAGCTGGGTGGCCGTGGGTCGGCCGAGGGCGTTGAAGGCGGCTTCATCAGCCACCAAGCGCGCCGTGGCCGGACAGGCTCTGACCACGAGCCGCATGCCGTGGTCGAAAGCGGTTGAGGCGGGGGGGCGTGTACGCACGTGAACTGTTCCTCCTGAACCCGGAATGATTTTTGGGGTTCGCGCTAGTCTATCACATATTTCTGCATTTGTCACGTGCCTGCGCCTGTGGATAATTTGGCTAGAATAAAACAAAATAGCGGCCGCTAGCCGCCATTTTGTTTAGAATCTTTTTTAACCGGCCTTAACGAACTCTATGCGGCTTCCGCATTCTGTATGAGTTCGAGGACAGCGGCAACTCTTCGTTGAAGTTCTGCTTCATCGATTTGCAAGGCTCTCTTTACCTCGTCTATAGGACGTTTGGCGGCTGCCTGGAACTTTGAAGCATGAAATTCCTGCGGACTCACCTGTTCCATCGCGTCAGCAATTCTGTCGAAGTTGACGATACGTTCACTGCCCATTTCAGAGCCCGGTACAAACTGAAGCATTTTTGCAATACCTGCCGCCTCATCAGCATCGTGGTCAAATTGAGGGAAAAAACCATGTTCATCTTGGTTTACGACTCTATATCCAACGCTCGCTGTCTGTATTTGGCCGTCCGGGCGTACAACCTTCTCTAATTTTTGAATAAGACGTTTAATAATGTCCTCAACAGTCTGTTCAAGGGTTTTTCCTTCCGCAGGTTTTACGTTCGTCAGTAACAAACCAAACTCGTCACCACTAAAATGCAATGCATAGTCACTAGGCCGAACACCGTCTTCCAGCGCCTTTGCTATTCCTTTGAGAACGCCATCCCCGATTTTGTGGCCGAATGTGTCGTTGATCGACTTAAATCTGTCCGCATCCATTCGTACTACAACCGTAGCTCCTTTCCCGGGCTTTTCACGGCTGTCTCGCATCCGCTCGGTAAAAATTGAAGCGACTGCGTCACCATTGAGCAAGCCGGTAAGTCTATTTCTTCCCCGTTCTTTTTCTGCCTGGATCAGCTCGTAATGATTTAAAGCATCAACAAGAGCGCTATCTGCCAGTGCAGCTGCATGGAGGTCAAGCGCCTCTTCAAAAGCGGCAGGATCCTGCTTCCCGCGTTGTTTTTTTTGTTCCTCAAGACGAATATGCATTCGCAGGACTTTTTTGATAAAAAAATCAAGAAGAATTTTCTTTTTTTCACTGTCTTCTTCCTCTCTAATAAGATCCGGGACCCAGTCTCTCTCAAGAAATTTTTCCGGTTCCGCAATTATCATCGGTCTCTCGCCGGTTTGTTGAGGAGCTCCTCTCCGTCTCTCGTCCATCATATAAAAGTCATTAAAATAAATGTTTCACCATGTATGTTCCAACTTTTTTATAGCCTAGTTTTCGATAGTATCCGCGTACTCCTACGCCTGAGATTACCGCTACTTTGGAAAACCCTGCCTCTGCGGCGATTTTTTCCGCAGCCTCTACTAATTTTTTGCCCAGTCCTTTGTGCTGTGACGCTTGTGCATCAGTTTTACCAATCTCCACCATCTGCCCATAGACATGCAGCTCACGGATAAAGGCACACTCTTTGATCTCTGAAAGAGTAGTCATAACCCCAGGATCCTGTTGAGTGGGAAGGCGTAGTCGTAGAAAACCAAATACGGCTATTCTCTGCGGATCCTCGAAGGTTAAAAAGTACTCTGTGCCCCCGATTGTATCATATTTTTCTACGAAAAGCTGTGGACTAGTTTCTTTGGAAATTTCACCTTGGTGGCGGCTAATTTCACGGCAGCGAAGACACACGCACACCTCACCTTGCTGTTTCAGACGGTGGGCAAGTAGCTCGCGCAAATTGGTAATAATATTCCCAGCTTCGATTTCAGTGGCAGGGAAGTCGCGGATTAAACGGGAGATGCGACAATACCGAGGAGTGAGCTTTTTCATTTGGAGAAGTGCATCAAACAAAGCCCGGTCACCATATGGTTTATATCGACCATCAAGATACCACTCGTACAGTTCAGCAGTCTTAATAACCGTGTTTGGATAGATTTTCACCATGTCAGGCCGCAAAGCCGGGTCATCAAAGAGTTGTTTGTACATCTCGACATCGTGTTCCGGAGTTGTGCCTGGCAAGTCCGGCATAAAGTGCAAGTCTACCTTAAACCCGGCACTTCGTAACAGATAAATAGCTTTTCGGAACTGATCAACCGTGTGCCCGCGTTTGATTAACTCCAAAATACGGTCGTCTGTTGCTTGCAAACCCAACTCCACACGCGTACACCCTTGTTGACGCATGTGAGCGATTGTCTTCGCTGTGATGGCATCCGGTCGAGTTTCAAGGGTGATCCCAATAATCCGATGGCCTGCGCCTTCGTTGTATCGTTGTTCTTTTTCAGTCTCTGTAATGAGGGCTTCGAGCAGTTTATCATTCCACTCCTCTTCAGCTGTATGCGCTACAGGTTTTTTGCGAGTAAAGTTATTACATGCTTTAAATGACTCCATGACGTACCAATACTGATACTTCAAGGGGTAGGCATTCCAAGTTCCGCCTTTTGTGATATATTCAATCTTGTCGCACGGGTGCCCATTTTGTTCCAACATCTCAATACGTTTTTGCATTAAAAGATATGGGTCAAAATTCAGTCGCAACGAACGGGCAGCGGCCGGCTCAGTCGCAACGTAACTTTTTGGCATGCGAGCCTCAGTAGGGCAGTAAACACACTTTCCCGGACAGGCATATGGTTTAAGCAGAGAGGTAATAACGGCAATTCCGGAAGAACTGCGCACACTGGCTTTGGTGAACAGCCGTTCTATACTCGGTTGCTTTTTAATTCTTTTCTTTTTTACCAGAGTCTGGTAGGCTGAAAACAGTTTGCGATTAGGAGGTTGAGAAACAGAAAGATGATTACAGGTTTGGCGTCGGATATCGTCAAACTCAGCCTTGGTACGTGGCTGCTTTTCAACAAGCGCTAAGACGATTGTTTCCAGGATATGTTGCATGGATATATGACTCAAGTCACTCCAGAAGAAGTTATTGAACATCAACGCGAAGTGTACAATAAGATTGCTACTTATTTTTCAGAAACCAGACAAAAACCGTGGCGCGATTTAATTTTTATCAAGACATTTGCCGAGCATGCCAACACGGTTATTGATATTGGCTGCGGCAATGGGCGAGTATATCAACTTTTCAGTGACTTGTCCATCCGGTATATTGGCATTGATCAAAGTGAAACGCAAATAGCGATTGCAAGAGAAAAAGTTCCTCATGGCGAGTTTCTATTGGCAGAGATGTGTGATATTCCTCTCAAAGATAATTTGGCAGATTTAGTGGTGTGTATCGCAGTATTTCACCATCTTCCAGACGAGGGGCATCGTCTCCAAGCCCTTTCAGAGATGAGACGAATTACGAAGCCGGGAGCACACATTATTATGACCAACTGGAATTTAGAGAGTGATTGGGCACATGAAAAGATCTCTGATCAGGAGTGGCAACCGGCGCCAGATGGAGAGAATAGTTTTTTGGTGCCGTGGAAAAAACAGGACGGAACGGTAGTGGGCCAGCGATATTATCATGGTTTTACCTGTGATGAACTTGAGGGACTTGTGAAAAAATCCGGCCTGCAACTTCATGAACAGTATTATATAAAGGACGGGGCGCGAAGCGACAAAGAAAATGGTGACAATATCGTCACCATTATGGTCCGG
>MFQB01000028.1:0-966 GCA_001784275.1 Candidatus Magasanikbacteria bacterium RIFCSPHIGHO2_02_FULL_47_14 | reverse complement strand
ACCCGCCACTGAGAGTGCACTGTTAGGAGAGATTTCAACTCCAGTAGTCGTTTTTACGAGTGTCATTGCATCTTGAATTTGTGCATCAGGCACAATCCAGCCGCTGCCCTTGGTTTTTTTTATGACTTCAATTACCTGGGCTTTCCGGTGTCCAACTTGATCCACAATTGCAGGCGCAAGTGAGACCGAGCCAGGGGCTATATGTTCGAGTGTTGTATCAAACTCGGCTGCAATCGGATGACATGTTTCTGTTTGTACAATATGAATTTGTGGATGTACCGCAAGTTTGTCAAAGGTTTCACCCAGTGCCTGCGCAGTGGTTCCTGAGGATGTTGGAATAAAAATTGCCTGGAGATTCGGAATTTTGCTCAACTCAATCGCCAAGTCAAAGTAACCACGCAAGGCGATTTCGTCTGTTGACTGACGTAAGTTTTTTGCAGCGCCCTGTTGGTCAACTAAAAATGCCTGTTGTTTGGGATTTTCAACTTGTTCAACAATAATCGACTGGCCATCTTCAAACAAGCGCAGACGGTGTAACTTGTGCTCGTCCACATGTGGGCCGACAAAAATTTTAAGAGTAATGTTATCCCCAGGGTTATTTTGGTTATGTTTTTGTACTGTTAGCGCAGCTGCGATTGCAGCATTTCCAGAAGAAGAAATGACAAAATTGAGCACGTTGTCTCGCTTGCGGTACTCTTTAATCATCAGAGGGATCGAACGTCCTTTGTGCGACCCATATGGGTGTTCATCTTCGCGTTTGAGCCACACATCTGTGCCTCCGAGTGCGTGTGAAAGTTCTGGTTCCGGGCGTTGAATCGTCTTCATATCTGTGCTATACTACTCTGACTATTCTTAAAAATCAAGAATATGAAGCTTATTTGTCCTGAATGCAAAAATGATGTTGATCTCTCCCGGTATCCTAATCTCGAAGTTGGTCATGTGCTCGAGTGTCAGATGTGTGGTATT
>MFQB01000027.1 GCA_001784275.1 Candidatus Magasanikbacteria bacterium RIFCSPHIGHO2_02_FULL_47_14 | reverse complement strand
TGCAATCTGTCGTTTCAAAAATCACCACTAAGATTCGTCGTATGAAAAATCAAGGTACCATTTTAGAGTTCCTCACTTTCTTTCGCAGAGCCAGTCAACTGAAAGCCAACCCGCGCTTTGGCACCTCATTGCCAGAATATGGCGATACGGTCGCCGAACATTCTTGGCGTTTGGCTCTTATGGTCTACCTCATCGGCACAGAGTTTAAGGTCGGAGTAGATTTGAATCGCCCCATGGCAATTGCCTTGTTTCACGACTTGGCCGAAGCAAAGACCGGAGATATTGATGCCTATGAAGTCATCCAAAAACGTGTTTCAGTAGAAGACAAACACGCCAACGAGGCAGCGGCCATGGATGAGATGACCAATGACTTATCTTTTGGCCACAGAGTGCATGACCTTTGGACTGAGTATTTGAAACAAGAAACAATTGAGGCCCGATTTGTCAAAGCCTTGGACAAGATCGAAGCCTTTTTGCACATTGACGAGCAGGGGGTCGAGGGATATAAACCAAAAGAGTTTCACAGCAATTATGCTGATGAGGCTGTGCAGCGTTTTGACGAGGCTGCCAGTCATTTCCCCGAGTTATCAGACCTGCTCGAAATGGTAAAAAAAGACCTGAAAGTGAAGTTTCAGGAAAAGGGAATTGAGTGGAAGGAGTAGGTGTCCAGGCGACCTACTCTGTTCAGTGTTCCCGGCTGCCCCCGCAGCTCTTTAGAAGCTCCCGAAGGGTGACTCTTAACCCACAAGCGCGAACGCCGGTAGGCAAGCTGTCGTATTCTTCGGATGCGCGACCTCTAAGCCATAGGGGTGTCAAGGACTATTTGGTCGTAGACGGCGGATTGACCTCGCGACCGTTTTTCCTGGTCTTCCGGTAGACTTCCATCCACCAATCGACCAAGTCGTTGGTATCACGCAGCCGGTAGAGCCGTTGGAACCCGTGCGCCTGAAGACGCTCGAGCCCTTCGGTATCGACCATGCTGGCGAAGTAGAGAACGTGGGAGACACCCACAGGATCGTGCTTCAAGGCCTCATCGACCGAGGGCACAACCAGGGGTCGGAGTCCCTGATCTCTCAGGAACCCCTTTGTCACCTCGCTTCTACTCGGGTACCATTTTTCCGACTCTTTCAGAACAACGAGTACATCCACCATCGTTGGCCTCGCTTCCTAGAGTAGGCCGCCTGGACGGCGCAAGTATAACAAAAAACCCTCAAAAGTCAAGGTTCGTATTGCTTCTCAGTCCAATTTGGGCTACACTAAGAGCATATGTCCGTGTTCCAGGCGGCAATTTTAGGTATAATTCAGGGTCTTACAGAGTTTCTTCCGGTTTCTTCCTCAGGACACCTTATTTTTATACCCAAACTCCTTGGTTGGGCTGATCAGGGGGTTGGATTCGACGTAGTGGTACATCTGGGTACGTTAGTTGCTGTGATAGTGTTTTTTCGTCTAAAGTTGGTCCGAATTATTAAACATTTTTTTGTTTCCACAGAAACATCAACAAAACTGTCTGTCGAAGCAGGGGAGGCGGCTCAAGATCGCAAACTCGGATGGCTTCTGATTCTCTCAGTAATCCCGGCAGTTATATTCGGTTTTCTTATCTCAGAAGTGTGGCACATAGAGTTTCGTTCACCGGCCTTTATTGCCTGGAATCTGGTTGGTTGGGGACTCTTGCTTGGTATCGCAGACTGGTATACCCAACGACAAGCACATCTCAAGTCCCTTGAACACATAGGTATAAAGACAACTTTTGGCATCGCATGTGCGCAGGCGATTGCTCTTATTCCCGGTACTTCCCGTTCGGGCATAACCATGACCGCAGGCCTGTTTAGTGGTTTATCTCGCACTGCTGCTGCAGAATTTTCTTTCTTGATGAGCATACCTATTATTGCAATGGCCGGAGCCTTGAATATTTTTGAAATGATCAAAAACGGCTCTGTCATGGTAAGTTTACCCGCTCTGATTAGTGGATTTTTTGCTGCAGCATTAAGTGGTTTTTTGGCGATCTGGATGTTAATGAAGATTGTGCAGCGATACAGACTCTGGCCATTTGTGGTCTACCGCGTTGTGATTGGTATACTGATTTTGGTTTTTTTGGTTTAACATATGCGAGCCGAAGACATCTTTAAAATAGTTGCTGACATTTCACAAACAGCTGGAGTGACTGCCTATGTTGTCGGCGGTTATGTCCGTGACCGGCTTCGAGAGATACCAGAAAAAAAAGACATCGACATGGTGATTGAGGGAGATGCGCTTGCATTTGCAAAACAATTTGCAGAAAAATTTCCCGAGCAGGGTTCACTTGTTGAGTTCCCTGATTTTAAAACAGCTCGTTTTGTTTTTACTGCTGATGAGATGAAGGAAGAGATATTGGAAGTCGAGTTTGCCGCTGCCCGTACAGAGGTATATCAGCCCGAGTCTCGCAAACCGGTTGTTACATCCACTACCATTGAGCAAGATCTTTCCCGTCGTGACTTTACAGTAAACGCCATCGCCCAAAAAATTACCAATAAGGGCTTGGAAAAGGTGGTGGATCCATTCGACGGCCAAAAAGATTTGGCAGCGCATGTCCTGCGCACTCCACTCGACCCGGACGAGACCTTTTCTGACGACCCGTTGCGTATGTTGCGCGCCGCTCGTTTTGCTGCCCAGCTCGAATTTGCGATTGCACCTGAAGTGCTTCAAGCCATCCATCGCAACCGTGCACGCCTGCACATTGTATCTGCAGAGAGAATAAGTGAAGAGCTTATAAAGTTACTGGCCGCCCCGAAACCTTCGATTGGTCTCACTATTCTGTATCAGACAAAGTTAATTGATGAGTTTTTGCCTGAGGTAAGCCAACTTTCCGGAGTAGAAGAGGCCTATGGATATAGTCACAAAGACAACCTGGCACACACTTTTGCAGTGGTGGATAATATCGCTGAACGATCGCAAAAGCCGTTGCTCCGATTTGCCGGGCTGGTGCATGATATTGCCAAACCGGATACCAAGCAGTTTGTAGAAGGACGTGGTTGGACCTTTGACATGCATGAACATCTTGGGAAAAAAATGACCATCGATATTGGAAAGCGCTTGCGTATGAGTAAGGATGACGTACGCTATATGGCAAAATTAGTGCGCTGGCACTTACAGCCTATTGCGCTTATGGATGATGGTGTGACAGACAGTGCAGTGCGGCGTCTCATCATCAATGTCGGCGACGACCTTGTCGATCTTCTTATTTTATGTCGCGCAGATATCACCACAGGGAACCAAAAAAAGAAAGAACACCGTCTTAAAAATTATGACTATCTTGAGCGGAGAATAGGCGAGGTTATTGAAAAAGATAAGTTGCGAGCCTTTCAGTCCCCGGTGCGAGGTGACGAAATAATGCAGTTGTCCGGTCTTAAGCCGGGCCCGACCATCGGAAAAATGAAGAAAGAGATAGAGAGAGCTATCCTTGATGGTGAAATTCCCAATGAATACGAACTGGCGAAGGCCTATTTTGAAAAGATTTTGCCTGTTTTTCTCAATGAAGCAGAGGAGTGGGAGAGGGCAGTGTAGTATGATATACTATTCAGGATCGTATGATTCTCATTGATATTTGGCAAACTCTGCTGTATCAGCCGTTATTTAACGTCTTGATTTGGATTTATAACAACTGGACAGAGCATAGTCTGGGGTGGGCAATTATCTACCTGACGGTTATGCTTCGACTTGTTTTGTTACCGTTTACCTTGGTTACTGAAAAAAATAAGGCAGCAAACGAACAGCTCTATGGTGAGATTGAGCGAGTCGCTAAAGAACTCCATAATGATCCGATTGTCCAAAAGCAAGAGATCCGAAAAATTTTGAGGAAACGACATGTGAATCCATGGGCAAAGCTCGTCGTATTGGGTGTACAAATATTGGTGTTGGCCTTGTTATACCAGGTGTTTTTGCAGGGTTTAAACAGCAAGGGTATTTACCAGCTGCTCTATGAGTTTGTTCAGTACCCGGGTCGAATCAACACCATGTTTCATGGGTTTAATCTGGCCGAGACCCACACATTTATCGGACCGGCAGTAGTAATGATTGCGCTCATGCTCGAGATATACTTTGAGTCTCGGTCATACCCGCATGGAGCGACGAGAAGTGACCTTATGTACTTTCTGATTTTTCCAGCCATCGTCTTTATCGTGCTGTGGTATCTGCCTGTGGTCAAATCACTCTTTGTCTTGACTTCTATGGCATTTTCTGTTATTATTCATCAGTTTAGTAAGATTATATTCAGCAGGCCCAAGAAGAAAGAAGGCCACGGGCACTAACTATTCTCAGTATGGCAGGAGAATCACTCGACAAACTCATGTACTCCTTCGTAATGGAGGACGTTTTGAAGGGACTGTTTATCTACGTGCCGCCGGGATATGTGGCATGTGTGTACGATCTCGGGCGTGGCGTTTTGAAGAAAGTTTTAACCCCGGGCCTACACTTTAAAATTCCTTTTTGGCAAAAGGCAAAACTATTTAATACGCAAACACTGGAATATAGCATCTCCCGTGAGTTCAATCCGCAAAATGAAAAAGCCATGGGAGACATCCCGATTGCCGCAGTCACGAACGATGGAAAGCGTATTGGTGTCGAAGGCACTATTCTACTTCGGTTGGACATTCATCAGATTCCGGCTATTTGGCAGACGATCGGTGAGGACTTTATTGCAAAGATTATTCGTCCGACAGTGCGCAGTCGTATTCGGATGGTTGCCAGTCGCTTTACACAGGATGAAATCGTGGGCGCCAAACGTGATTCAGTTGAATCTGAGTTGAAAAACGAGCTTGAGCGCATCTTCTATCCACGCGGTATTTTTGTTGAAAATATCCTGTTGAGTGAGATTGGAAACATCCAGGACTATACACGAGCTGCGACCGAATAATAGTAAAGACAACTTTTCAATTTGACACGGGCCTAGGCCCGTGTTATATTATCACTCAGGAGGATAGAGTGATAATTCCTTATGGACACAAGAAAAGCACAACTCTTGGAAATGGTCGTTGAAGAATATATCCACACTGCGCAGCCGGTGGGTTCTAAAATACTCGCAGAAGACGGTGAACTGGATGTCAGTGGCGCAACCATTCGCAACGAACTTCGTGCTCTTGAAGAGGAGGGTTTTTTAACACATCCGCACACGTCTGCCGGCAGGATCCCGACCGAGACAGGGTATCGGTATTATGTGGAGAATTTTTCAAAAGCAACTTCTCAATCTATAAAAAAGACGGTCCACAAGCATGTGCAGGAGATTCAACAGACCGTACCGGATCAGCGGAGTCAGATGAAAGCGGTCGCAAAATGTATGGCAGAGTGGACAAACAACGCGGCCATAGTTGTTTTTGAAACAGA
The DNA here is from genome assembly GCA_001784275.1 of Candidatus Magasanikbacteria bacterium RIFCSPHIGHO2_02_FULL_47_14. GTDB lineage: Bacteria > Patescibacteriota > Patescibacteriia > Magasanikbacterales > UBA922 > MFQB01. The sequence goes on along the minus strand of MFQB01000027.1, from coordinate 529 downwards.
CAGTATATATTATACGGGCATTTCTTATCTCTTTTCTCAGCCTGAGTTCCGGGACTATGCACATGCGGTGCGCATGACCGAGATTTTCGACCAGTGTGAAGAGCGAGTCGGTTCTCTTGAAGAGAGTGTTCCACCACAGTCCACGCGGGTTTTTATTGGAAAGCAAAACCCATTGGGAAGCGCATGCAGCAGCGTTGTGTGGCGGCCAAATCAGGAGTTGTTGTTTCTTGTTGTCGGACCAATGCGGATGGATTATAAAAAGTCACAAGCATTATTTGCATCATTAGAAGAAGTTTTATAATTTTTTATGGTAGATGATATCCAACAACCAGAAGACCAGTTAGAAGAGGCTCAGGCCGGCAACCAAATAGCGTCGAAAGAGTCGGAAACATCGACTGAGGTAGTAGATTATAAAGATAAGTGGTTACGAGCAGCAGCAGACTATCAGAACTTACAAAAAGAGGTGGCGCAACAGCGAAGTTTGTGGGCAAAGATGAGCAAGATTGATGTGCTGATCGAATTTATTCCG
>MFQB01000026.1:6013-9656 GCA_001784275.1 Candidatus Magasanikbacteria bacterium RIFCSPHIGHO2_02_FULL_47_14 | reverse complement strand
GCCATCAGTAGTCCTCCCCAGACGGGTCCCAACCATACTATCACAGGTAGGTACAGTCCGACATCGAATGGCCAGTTAATGGCCCGCTTCATTGCGAGCCCTGCGACGAGCGTCAGTAACGGCTCAAGAAAGTGCCGCACTTGCATGAGGACTCCTCCCTATTGAGGTTCCCGTCTTTTTGTCAAGCTTTCAAGGCTTTCTGCCCCAACTACAGCACACTTCCTCAAAAAATGCAAGGGCTATCCGTGTACAGACATACATGCTACCGGGCTGGCGCCTTACAGCAGGTTGTGTTCCGGATATTTGAGTCCACGTTTCAGAAAGTGGGTTTCGACATCTTCAAGCCGAAACTTTCCACGAAAGAAAATCTCCAAAACTGCCAGAACTGGTTGACTTTGTTCTGTTGCTTTCAGGAAAATCTTCTACGTCTGCCAAGAATGCAGTCACACTCATGCGGGAAACTCCTTCTTTTCTCACACTCCCCCCACATCAATTCAAGGGGGCTGACATGAAACACAGAACCTCTACCTCGCGGTAGAATACACTACTTTTCTTGCTTTGTCTCTACTACGGAATTATGTAGTTTTTATTATGATCAGTGAGATTCTCGCAGCCGCTCTCTGTCACGACAATAATATCTTCGATGCGCACACCGCCCCACTCCGGATAATACAGTCCCGGTTCGACGCTCATTACATGTCCGGGTTCAAGGATGGTCGTTGATTGTGCATTCATGTATGGCATCTCGTGGATATCAAGACCAAGACCGTGGCCGGTGCCGTGCGTGAAGCCCTTATCGCCGACATCAAAACCTAAATCAAGAAATACCTGCCCGCACGCTCGGTGGACATCACCCCCGATAACTCCGGGTTTAATCATGTCAAAGCCGACTTGTTGTGACTTACGCACTGCTTCATACATCTCGGCCACTTTTTGAGATGGCTTCCCTTTCACATACGTTCTCGTCGTATCCGCAAAGTATCCATTGGAACGTCGGCGTGGAAAAATGTCGCAGATAATAGTTTGATGCGGACGCAGTGGTCCTCGCCCAGGATGGTGCGGAATCGCGGCATGTTCTGCACACGAAATGATAAGTCCTTCGACATTAAGCATATCTTTCTCAAGATGCACGCGGTCAACTTCGGCCTTCAGATATTCGCTCGTCAGTGGGACTCCTTTGTAGATAATACTGTCGCCTTGAATTGTTGCTTCGTGCAAGATTCCTTCAATCCGGTCAAATGCGGCGCAATTCCTTTTCAAACTTTCACGGATCATCTCGACTTCCGCTGGTGTCTTCTTGAGACGTTCCGGCCGGAATGGGTTTTGAACATTTAATTCGACGCCATTTGCTCGCAAAAAGTCCGCCATATCCAATGGAAAGTTTTTGGGCACATCGACGGGACTACCCAGCAAGTTATATTTTCTGAAAAGCGACAAAGCGAGTTCATTGGGTGAAAGCACACGCGACTTTGCATCTATCAAAACTACTTCTATGTTGGGGTTAGTATTTTTTTCTTTGAAAATGCCGTACTCGCGGTGGTCAAGAAACACATATTTCTTATTGTCTTTTTCAATAATAAAAAATGAGTCTGGAATAGGAAAACCGACAATATAAAACACGTCGCTGTCGTGACTGTTTGCGTATTGAACTTTAGTCATTGCATGGTCACCTTAACAGTTTTGTGAAATTTTTGCAAAAGCAAAAGGAAAGGGCAGCTACTCGTATTGAGTTGCTGCCCTTTCGCAGAGTCCTTGTCCCTTCTACTCGGACGACTGCGATGTTGCTACAAAGGACTGTGCGGATTCTTCCGAATGTTTCGGCTCCAACACGTCTGCCTGTGGGCTCTCTTGCCCCTTGATCTTCACGCGAATCTCAGTGATCTTTTCACCGTCTAGAACTGCCTTACATTTCGACATGGGATACCTCCTGTAAACAACTATAGTCGTTTTCACCATTTGGAAAAGAAGAGAGAACATCAACCTCGCGGTAGGTTTTCACAATCTCTTCCAACAATCGCGGCGAAAGATTGTTAATAATGTTCCTGGCACGAAGCTCGAAGTCTGAAAGCAAACCGCGTTCTTTCAACCTCCGAACATGCAGACAGTCTTGGTGTAACGCCCACACAACTGTGCCGTCCTCTTCAGTCTCAAGACCTAGAGGGTAGAGACGACAAATCCATGGACGGTCTTCGTGGATGCTACACGTTCGACTATCAGTGCATAACTGGCTACACTGCGGGTACCGGACCGACAGATCAGGTTGCCCATTGGCAGCTATTGGAAACGAATGAATAAAAGTGGGGCCGTTGTTCACTTGAACTAGCGGGACGCTAAGTTCATACAAACGCTCTACCTCTTCCTTGAGTAACCAGATGTAACCCATACAGTCTGGATCTCGACACTCATAGCAGTCTTTCTCGATACCTCGATAGAGGACATCGAGTTCATCATAGAACTGCACTAGCGTTTCGATCATCCCGCACCTCGTTCTGGCGAAAAAGCACAGATCGGCGAACGATTAGAAACGAACACTGCGTGCTCACTAACATATACGCCATAGCAACACTTTTTCTTATGTCCGTTGAGACGCCATGCACTTTCTCGTTGCCACTGCTCCATATCTAGAGAACGAATGTTGCCAATGGAGAGTTCGGGGCGACGCTGGAAGATTTCAATACAACTGTACAGATTTCCCTCAGCTGTCATGAAGAGAGTTGTCGAATCCACCCAACAATCGTCATCAGGCGGACTCAGCGTTTCCTCCAACACAGTTTGAACTACTTCCGCTACGCTGACTGGCAGGGCTTTACGGTCGGCATCAGACAGAGCAAGGTCATTGCGAAACTGTAGCGCTCTCCCTGCAACATTCATCTCGCTGAAGAACACCCCCAGCGGACAAAACTTTGCTGCAATCCTCGCTAGCTCCGTAAGCTCACCGATGTTCGCTTTGGTGATTGTTACATTGAGCCGTACAGGAATATTCAACTCGCGACAGGATTGAAGTGCACTAAGCGTCTTGTTGAAGGTTCCCTTTCCACGAATGAAGTCATTTGTAGAAGCGGTCGCTCCATCAAGACTTATCGCGAGGTCCCTCACATGCTCTTGTACAAACAAAAGCGTCTCCCCATTAAGCAATGTTGCATTCGTAATGACGCTCGCTTGCATCCCCATCTTAACTACTTCAAGAATTAAGTCGGGGAAATCAGGACGAAAAAACGCCTCTCCTCCGGTGAAACTGATAAGGGTAGCCCCGACGGATTGAAATTTCGCCAACGCTACCTTCGCTTCTTGGGGAGAAAGTTCGTTCGGTCTTGGATCGCCTGAGAGTGGAAGGCAATGCTTACACCTCAGGTTACATCGATTGGTCACTTCCCACTGGACACTAACACGCGACATAATCCACCTTTCCGATCAGATCTAACGCCTCAACCTGAAGCATTTTACTGACAAAAAGCCGTGTATCGTGTTCCTCAACCCGCTCATCAAAGCGTGCGATGAGTGCCTGCTCGTTAATGACTGCACCGTCGAGAATAGCCTGTGCCATTTCGAGTGCTGTCTCGTCGAGCTTGACTGTTTGGTAACGAGTGACCAGAAACTTCTCTTGATATAGTACGGTCAGTTTCATATACCTGTTTTGTCTGAA
>MFQB01000026.1:0-5960 GCA_001784275.1 Candidatus Magasanikbacteria bacterium RIFCSPHIGHO2_02_FULL_47_14 | reverse complement strand
GATGCAAAACTTGTTGGAACAATTTGCATCAACCTTGCAGCCGCCCGTACAGTCGAGCAACAATTCGCATGACTTGCACGGCTCATCAACCCACGAAAGGTCACGGAAAATGTCGAGGTCTGGCTTGTTCCAAATCGTCTCAATCGGCTCTTTGAATAGATTGCCGAAAACGAGTTGCGATTGATTACACATCCGAAACTCACCTTTGGGGTTGATCGCACAAAAGTACGTTCCGACCCCACAGTTTGAGGTAATGCCCTCGACTATCATGCGCTCATCCAAGCAGTACGGAATGGCAGTGCCAAAACCTACACGTCCTCCGAAAATCGTGAAGTCGTGCTTTGCTTGAATGATTTGCCCCACCGCTGTGTGGAACTGTGCCCGTGTCGGCTTCAGGTGGTAGTCTTGAGAGTTTGTCGCTCCAACACCACCGTCTTCATACCGATCAACATAGACCGATTCCATTCCAAGATTCGCCGCGATGCCGAGGATGTCGTACATCTGATCGTAGTTATATCCGGTGAGTACCGGAATGCAACGCACATCATGGCCTTCGCTCACATAGTGCTTGATTGTCTCAAGAGTCTTGTTGAAGCTCCCTTTAGACTGGTTCAGGAACTCGTGAGTTTCAGCAGTCGAACCGTGGATAGGAACTCCAAAACAGGCGAGCTTCGGCGAGATACCCTTGAGCCGCTTCAGTCCGTTGGTCACAATAGTCACCGACGAATGTTCGGAAAGTATCTCGATGTACTCATTGAGTTTCTTCTCTGGCAACAAGCTAGGCTCGCCGCCGATGAGATACACATGAGGAATCTGACTCTTCGCAACTGACTGCACAATGCTGCCAATCACGGAAAGGTCACCGAGTTTTGCCCGTTCTGGGTTGTAACAGAAGATGCACTTTTCGTTGCACGCATACGTCATCTCGATGTGACAGAGATGAGGAATCGTATCATGCTCAACATACTTGCCATCTTCACGCCGTCCGGCTGTCCGATAGTCGCACTGCACTGTTGCAATAGGCGACCAGTCAGACTGAACCAAAGGCAACACTGTACCTACACTTGCGTTCGCTACCATTAGTCTTTTCCTTTTCTAGTGTCTGATTGGACGGGTCGAGAGTTGAACAATGACATCAAAGTCGTCGTCCTTTGCTGTCTTGTTCCGCTTTTCAAAACCACACACAATACAACGGTGAAGAATAGTATATTCTCCGCCTTTGAGCTCCACGCTCATAGGTTCCATAAGTCCGTGGCAAGTCTCCTGACGGTCGCCAGGGTTTATGTCTACGTGCTTACTCCAAAGGCAATGAGGACAGTGATTTGTATAACCACTTCCTTTCACCACAAAACCACACTTTTCACAAGTGAAGTCTTCCTTGGTGCGTTGGAACTTCTTTAGCATTGTGGGTTTTTTCTCCTTTTCTTTAATTTTGATTGTCAAAGGACACATATACAAGCCTATGATATGTCCATGGGCAAGTCGGAACAATATAGCATGTAAATAGGGTTTGTCCACACAACAAAAAAGCGGGGCTAAGCCGTAGCTTAACCCCATTCTTCCACGCACAGATGCTACTGCAAACAATCTCACTTAACAAGCCCGGGAAGTTTGTACTTTATACACCTTTCATCACATTTATGGTAAGTATTTCCGTCGAGATGATGAAAAACATGATCAAACTCGCTTGTATCCTGACACTCACCTGTCCAATAGAGCAAGACGTGATTTGAGCAGTCGGGATAGCGCTCTTCACTTATCATCAGAGGCACAGTAACAATCTTTTGTGCCTCTGAGAAAGCAGATATTTTGTTGCTCTCTAAGAACTGGAAAAATCGTGGGAATGGACCTACCCCCTCAAGGCCTATACGGTTTTCACCCTCAAGTTGTTCCCGTCGCTCTCTCCATGTTCGCGCACGCATCAATCTTGTCATCTAGCTCTCCTGTACACCATTGGCATTTTCACACACGAAACTCTATGTTTTTGAGAACTGAGCTACCATATTCCAGGTTACCTTGCCTGAAATTCCTGTGGTTGCAAGATCGGCATATCAATTTCAAGACAGCCAATCTCGTCCATTTCCTCTCGCACGATACATCGCACTTTCTCCAGGACACGGAGTCCCATGTACTGCAAGGCGTAAACCCCAGACGACACTTGCGTTATGAACCCAGCCCGTAATAAGAGCCGGTGTGATACCGCCTCTGCGCCACTCGGATCGTCCCGTAACGTGGGAGGAAACAATCTGGTCGTTCTCATGGCATTCTTCCTTTGCGAAGGTTTCATCGTGTTACACTATCACGGTCACATTCGATCTTTCTGTTTTTCTTCTACTCACACTCCTTTCTATTTTCTATTCTGTTTTCAAAGGCCTGTATAGCGGTTCTGCATAGGATGTATCCTCTGCAGCCGCACTAAAAACCAACCAAGACCCTAGTATGAATTAACTATTTTGTCCATCTTTTCTTCCCCAAACTAGAGCACACCTCTCAAAAAAATGCAAGGGGTGTTCGTGCACAGACATACATGCTACCGGGCTGGCGCCTTACCGCAGGTTGTGTTCCGGATATTTAAGTCCACGTTTCAGAAAGTGGGTTTCGACATCTTCAAGCCGAAACTTTTCCTGAAAGAAAGAGACGACGGCGGTGTGGTCAATGCCATTCTGGCAGGTGTATACGTCTGCCGAGAGAAAACGACGCTTGGGAAACGTATGAATGCTAATATGGCTCTCTGCGATAATGATAAACCCGCTCCAACCCCCGGGGTCTTTGCTATGGTTCTCCGGCGCAGAAATGACAAACGGATCGGCGAGTGGACGCATACCAAGCATAGTGCACAATTCAGTTAAGGCCGCGGAAACAATCTCTTGATTGTCCAAGCATTCAGGATCTCCTCCATACCCGTCAATCGTTATCTACTTCGGGGTGCGTGGTAGTGCGCAAACACTGGCGATTGTACAATAGGTTGCGAAAAGGAGCACACATGCTACCATGGCGCACATGCAAAAAAGAAAACAAATAATACCACTGCTGGCTATGGGTGCGCTTGCCGCAATGGTGTTGTTTTTGGTAAGTAAGTCTTCTGTTTCTGAAACCAGAGTTGGAAAGAACACAACCGAAGTGGCTGTCCCTACCCAATCTGACTCGACAGGTGCGCCTGTCGCATATGACCCAACCGTCGCCCCAACAGTCCAAAGGACCGGGTGGAATACATACAGCAACCCGGAATACGATTTTGCTTTTGCTTATCCTCCGGAATACGAATTGAGCGTGGACATGCCCAAGGCGGGGGAAAATGTTTTATTCTCTTTGTCAGTGAGCAAAGATGATAAATCACTTCCTAGCAATGAGGTTCCGGATAATTCACCCCTTTTGCTATCTGTTGAGCGAGGTGCGGTTTCTGATGGTGTGAATATCCTGACAAATTCTGGAATTGAAAATGTTTTAACCAAAACTATTTCCTTAAATGGGTTTTTGGGGAAATGGGTCAGCACAGAGTACGGCTTTACAGGTGACCTTGAAAATCATATCCTCCTTGAGGACGACAAGAAACAATTTATCCACATCTATTATTATCAGTACTCTGGGGGTGATAGCCCGATGCATGTTCCGAACAGCGTCTTTGACACTATTCTTCAAAGTATTCGCCCATATCTATAAAAAAGTGAGTCCCCTCTTTCGGAAAGAGGGGACAGGAGGTTCTGATTACGCGGAAGATGTGGGTAGGTCAGTCCCAATCCCAATCTAGGTCGGCAGGATTCACAAAGCCATCCGGAAAAGCGGGGTCTCCGCCACAGGCCACACGTTCCGGAAGCCGTCCGCGGTTTGCGGTATTGGAGTACGCCTTGTCGCGAATACCGATGTGCAGATGAGCACCATTCGGATTGGACGCCACGACGGTCCCAATCTTTTTACCAGAGGTCACAGTTTGTCCAACACGCAAAGTCGAAGTCGGCTTGATGTGGTGGTATGTGGCAGTCCACGGGTTTCTCTTCGTCCCGTGAGAAATGGTGACAAAATTTTTCCAACTCTCCGTATATATCTTGACCACCTCAACCTTCCCATACCAGACCGCATAGACCGACTGGTATCCAGTAGGCGCGAAGTTCAGAGTGAGGTCGAGCGCCGTGTGGAGCTGGCGACGACCATTACAATACTCGTCTTGCCGTAACCCTCCACACCTCTCACCACCCCTTCCCTCGCACGTCAATCTTGACCTTGATACAATCATGGAGTAATGAAACTCACTGAATCGGAGATACGGCAGAGGCTCATTCGCCTCCGCAACCTGGAGCACCTGCATGCCAGCGCGCGAGAAAGAATTGTGTTTCTTGAAATGGAGAACCGGCAATTGAAACAGCGGGTCAAGGAACTGGAGGAGAGTGACAGAGACAAAAATCAAAAGATCGAAGCCCTCTCTTTTCAGTTCGAGCAGATCAAAAACAAACTCTTTGGAAAAAAGCCGATAGCCCGCTCGATACTTCGAATCAGAGAAAAGAAAACCAGAGACATATTTTCATACCACCGACCGGTACCGGAGAGCGTGACCGGTACAGAGCCACATCCCGTGAACGAGTGCGCTCATTGTCACGGAGCGCTGCAAAAGAAATCCATTTCAATTTTCTTCGTAGAGGATATTCCTCTGCCCATACAAAAGACGGTGGTCAAACATGAAGTCGAGATCGGATACTGCACCGTGTGCAGAAGACAGTCATCCGGATACCCGATTCCCTCAAAAGCCGTGGTACTGGGAGGAAACGTACAGAAATACGTGTGCATCCTCGCGATTGCGAACAGATTGTCCCACGCTCAGATACAAGACCACCTGGAAGCGATATGCAATCTGCATATCTCCCTCGGAGAGATTGGCAACATACTGGAGAAAGAAGCCAACAATTTGAGGCCTGAGTACCAGCGTCTGAAAGAATCGGTTATCAATCAGGCAGGAACTCACTATGATGAAACTGGCTGGAAGGTGCAGAAAGAAGAACAGGGCAAGTATGCGTGGGTCGCGACCGGCACCGAGAACAACGACACCGTCTTTTCCTTAGGAAGGAGCAGAGGCAAAGGAAACATAGCGGATATCGGCACCGCAACGCTCGGCATCACGGACGACTATGGTGCATACAAGAACGCATTTGAGGAACACCAGCTCTGTTGGGCACATCCGCACCGAAAGCTCAGAGATATGGCGGAGAGTACGGAGTTTGGAGAACGGAAAAAGAAGCAGATACGGAACACCTATGGGCAGTTCTCCGCTCTGTACAAGAACATACACGCATCACTGCATACAGCTTTGTCTCCGTATTTAAAAAGAACACTGCAAGACACGTTCGACTGCATCTCAGAGAGTCATACGCTTGACCCGACGCCGCTCTCAAAACTCAAAGAAGCCCTGCGACGAAACAAGCGAGCATACTTCACCTTTCTTGAACATCCGGGTGTTCCCATCGACAATAACAAAGCCGAGCGGGCGTTGCGACACTTGGTGATCAAGCGAAAGATCTCCTTTGGTTCCAGAACCCAGAGAGGAGCAGAGACGACTTCGATTCTCGCATCAGTGATTCTCTCCTTGAAGTGGAATGACCCACAGCACTGGTTTCAAAAGTACCTTGCACTGAAGCCGTGAAGCGGGAGGTGTGGAGGGTTACCGTGAATCCTCTCCATAAACAGATAGTCGGTATCCGCTTCCTCTATAGAGCCGTACGGCTGTGGCACATGGATTCCACGCTCACGGGCATATTGCATCAGCTCCCGCTCATGGTGTGCGCCGTTGCGGAAGACCTCCTTTCGTTTTATTACTTTGAGACATATATTTTGGCACTGTGGGTCAACGAGGACATCAGCCGTCATCCCCCTACCGATTTCCTCCCCTTTCGTCTCAATTTTCCTGACTAGCTGTTCTACTTCATCCAGATAATTCTTCTTTCCTTCCGCAGAATCAAGTCCACGTAATTTTT
>MFQB01000025.1:4331-5804 GCA_001784275.1 Candidatus Magasanikbacteria bacterium RIFCSPHIGHO2_02_FULL_47_14 | reverse complement strand
GCATGTCGAGCAACGAAGAGTGCCATGCGTTTTTTCCAGGGTCGATCTGCAATACCGGCAAGATCTGTTCCGTGTGAAAATATAACGTACGGAATTCCGGAAATTTTTGAAAGCAAAAATGCCACGTACCCAACAGGCAAAATGTGGTGAATATGTATCTGTTCAATCTCCTCGCGTCTGCATATTCTCCAGGCCTGCCAGAACATCTTCAACCAGCGTGGCCAAAATGGAAGAGGAAAAAACAATTTTTTTCGAATAACGATACGCTTTGTCTTTGCGTCGAATTCTTTGTCCCCTGTCATACGTGGGGCGAGCACTACAACCTTCTCAGGTGAGACTGACGCCACCAGCTGACTCAGATACGCAGCAATCCCACCGACTTGTGGTGGAAACTCTAAAGTTATAATCAGGGTCTTCTTCATACAGGCGTTATTCTACCACCTCCTGCGGCTGCGAACCATATCGAATGAGCTGGACTAACTCTTGAATATTTTTGAGCGTTACCGCTCGTGTGAGTATCAACATGCTGCTATAAACACAAGCGCCGACGACAATCGCAACAAGAAAGTGCAAATATTGATTTGTAAGCCAGACAAACAGACCCATAACTCCGGCAGCGACTGACAGCTGCACAAATGTTTTTGCAATAAAAGCGTGGGAAATTGAGGCAATCTTTGGAATAAACATATATCCCAACACAGATAAGAGGACGTTTCCAACACATGCTGCTACGGCAGCACCAACGATACCCAGTCGTGGAATAAGAATAATATTCAGGAGGACATTCACCACCATAACACTACCAACAATCGCTGTCTGAACTCCCTGTCTATTACACGCATTCAAGAATGACCCGATCGGAAAACTCACAAACGAAAACAACAAGCTACTGATAAGAATTTGCAGTGGCAAAAGCGAAGCTAAATATTCTTCTGTATACAGGGCCAGGATAATGTCTTTGGCTAAAATGCAGATACCAACCACGATTGGAAACGCCACAATCCATAGATATGCAACTGACCGCTCAAAAAGGTACGCCAACTTCCGCTTATCTGTCACAAAATATTCACTGAAGCGCGGGTACAAGGCAGCGACCAAAGCTAACGGCACAAACTGAAAAGCAAACGTAATCTTATATGGAATAGAGTACCACCCGACCGCCGTGTTTCCCGCCAACTTGGAGAGTAAAATAGAATCGATTGATGAGTAGACTCGTGCAAACACCGCCGCCAACGCAAACGGAACTGCCATGCGCCCGAGATGAAAAAAAATATCGCGACGAAAGTGCGGCATGAGTATAATATGAAATTTTCTATATAGGACAGTCGCCGCGTAACACATATTCAAAAAACTTGGCACTGTAAACGCCAGCATCAAATACAAAAGCGGGAGGTCAAAAAATAAAACCACTGAACCCAGGACAAGTGTCAGAAGCTGGCTTCCAACAATGCTGATCGCTTCGTATCCGACTCT
>MFQB01000025.1:358-4277 GCA_001784275.1 Candidatus Magasanikbacteria bacterium RIFCSPHIGHO2_02_FULL_47_14 | reverse complement strand
CGTAATTGCAGAGATGTAGACCAGATGACGAATCTCTACCGGGTATCCCATCGCCCATATCGCAGCGATCGCACCTCCATATGATAGGACCCCAAAAAGAATCTTTGCCGCAATAATGGTAGAAAAATACTCCTGAATCTTTTCACGAGCTTTTGCCGCTTCTCTGACCAGAACATTCGTAAAACCAAGGTCAACAAAGACGACAAACAAGGTTGTGAATGAAAGGGTAAAAAAATACTTCCCGGTCTCTTCCGGACCAATGTTGCGTGCGACCAGGGTAAAGTAAACAAATGAGACGATCTTCTGGCCGACTGAGGCGACCGTCATGAAGATGGTATTTTGCGTAACAGATCTTTGCATACGGATTCACCTCAATTTTACTCTTAATAAAGCCAAATTACAAGTAAATTGACAAAAAAGGCATTTTATGTTACAGTGGGACCGATCTATTTTAATTATTCACCAATAGAACGCAACGAGTGTCACCTCTGAAAGCGATGCCGGAGAGCGAAAGAACGTATGAGACGTATATCAAAATCCATGATAGTACAGACAAAATCCCCAATACTCTAAAGAGTCTGTTTTGGTTTTGAATACAATCGTTTTCACGAGGCGCATCACTCCTATTGGTTGTTATAGGAGTTTTTTTATGTCAATTTTAACTATCAGTCTGATAGCAGTACTGACCGGAGCGGTCGGGGTGTTGATCGGATACGCCGTCAGGAAACAGATCGCACAGGCAAAAGCGAACTCAGTCGAGGCGCTTGCTGAAAAACGCTTGATCGAAGCAAAAAACAAAGAGCAGGAGATCTTGCTTCATGCAAAAGAAAAGGCCATCCAGGTTATGGACGAGGCAAAACAGGAAGAGGAGCGCCGCCGCAAGGAGTTGGAGAAAACACAAAGTCGCCTTGACCAACGCGAGTCGATGTTTGACCAAAAACTATTGGAGTTTGAGGAGCGAAAAACTCGTTTGGAAGATAAGGTAAAGGAGATTCAGGAGATTAAAGTCAAAATTGACGATGCCAAACAACGAGCGGTTGATGAACTTCAAAAAATTTCTTCGTATACCCGAGAGCAGGCAAAAGGTGAACTCATGAACAGAATTGAGCAAGAAAGCAAAGATGACCTGCTTCACTTTCGTCTCAAACAAGATCAACAGACCCGCGAAGAAATTGAAGCCAAAGCCAAAGATATTGTTGTTGGGGCAATGCAGCGCACGGCCTGTAACCATGCTGCAGAAACAACCGGTACTGTGGTTGACCTGCCGAGTGATGAGATGAAGGGTAGGATTATTGGGAAGGAAGGCCGCAACATCAAGACCATCGAAAAGATGACCGGCTGTGAGTTGATTATTGACGAAACACCCGGGGTGCTCGTGATCTCAAGTTTCTCACCGATCCGCAGACGCGTCTGTTACCTTGCCCTCCAAAAACTGATTACCGATGGCCGAATTCAGCCGGCAAAAATTGAAGAGTATATCGAAGAAGCAAAACGAGACCTGGCTATTGATATTAGAAAAGCCGGTGAAGAGGCGCTACACAAGATGGGAATTATCGGCGTTGATCCGAAATTGGTTTCCATTGTGGGGCGTCTGAAATACAGAACGAGTTATGGACAAAATGTTTTGAACCACTGCTTGGAAGTGGGGTACTTATCAGCGCTCATGGCCGAAGAACTGGATGCAGACCCTGCAAAATCCAAACGTGCAGGTTTCTTCCACGACGTTGGAAAATCCATCGACCACGAAACACAGGGCGCACACACTGAGTTAGGCTTCACCATCTTGAAAAAATTCAATATGGACGAAGACACATGTCAGGTTGCACTCACCCACCACGAAACCAACCCCCCGCTCTTGATTACGAAGCTGGTCATGGCGGCAGACGCAATATCGGCCTCACGCATCGGTGCGCGTCGTGATACCTATGAGCAATATGTAGCACGACTGGAGGACCTTGAAAATACTGCCAAAGACTTCCCCGGTGTAGACAAAGTCTATGCAATTCAGGCCGGCCGTGAAATTCGCGTCTTTGTCAATCCGACAAATATTGATGACTACCAGGCCTACAACCTGGCAAAAGACATTGCCCGTAAGATCGAAAGTGAATTACAGTACCCCGGTGAGATTAAAGTCAATGTCATCCGCGAGACCCGCGTGATTGAGTACGCCAGATAAACCAATGTGAATTCCGCTTTATTGACATAAAAAATAAGAGCGTTGTATACTACCTGTGATCTCTTATTCATCCTAAATCTTTTCTTATGAATAAAGCAGCACTCGCCCAGGCCATCTCTGAGAAGGCCGGTGTCTCAAAAAAAGAGGCCGAGGACATGGTAGGTGTTTTTGTTGACATCGTCATTGAACAACTGAAGCAGGGTAATATCGTCAACATTGCCGGTTTCGGACAGTTCAGTGCGAAGACGCGTGCCGGGCGTGTTGGCGTGAATCCACAAAACCCAACAGAAAAAATTCAAATTCCTCCAGTAACTGTGCCGAAGTTTAAAGCAGGCAAAGCATTAAAAGATTCACTCAAAGCGAAATAATAGCATTACACAAAAAAAGTCCCGATGAAACCGGGGCTTTTTTATTTATGTTTTTCTTGCTGAGATCGACAAATGGCTGCCGAGACCTTTCACAAGAAAATGGGGAATATATGTAAACTTCTTTGATAGTTTTTCGGACAACACATTGATTTGGAAACCATTTTTTTCAAGGGTCGCCTTTATGGAAGCCGGGGTGAAGAAAACTAGATGTGTTGGATCACCCAAATTCTCCTCTCTTCGGGTAATCCACTTCATAATCCTTACAGCCGAGTACGGATTGGGCGTGTCCAGGATAAATACACCGCCCTTTTTTAAAACCCGATTAATTTCAAGCAAGGCGCTTTTTAAGTTGTTGAGGTGCTCTATAAGTTCGCCCATGTATACTGTGTCAAAAAAACTGTCTTCATACGGTAACCCATCTTCAATATCTCCCTTCTTTTGGTTTGAATAGTCACTCGCATTTTTTGGATCAAAAAGATCAAAACCGTACACGGTGCTGCCCTGTGCTGCGACCTTAAAGTCTTGATGTGACGAATCAGATTTTCCTTCTCCGAACGCACCACCAAGATTGCCTAAATCAAGTATATTACCCGGCTTGTAATGAGCAAGCAAAAAGTCATATCTTGAGTAGTATTTGGCGTCGGAGTAACTTTCCCGATTCACTATTGTCGATTTCATCATATCACCTGATTTTAGCTTCTTTTGGCTCGGGTTACAAGCAACTTGACGTTGGTTATATGTTGACGCTGGGGCCAAAATCCTTTATACTCTTTGATGTATTATTTTGAACATGGCCCGTTCGTCTAGTGGTTAGGACACATGGTTCTCAACCATGTAAGAGGGGTTCGACTCCCCTACGGGCTACACCAAGGCAGCCCCCGCAATGCGGGGCTGTTTTTTGTTTGTTAACTACTTGACAAGATTGACAAAATAAGAAAATGTGGTAGGGTACGCTATTGCTCAAGTTGAGCTTGGGCATGCTCTTTTATATTTATAAAGTCATTTGGTTTCTCTCTCATCCAAGCCTGGCAATGGAGATCTTCTCTGGTCTCTGCCGCCAGGTTTGGATTCAAGAAACAGGAGAGAGATAATGGCTTCCACCATTCACCCGCAGGCGGAGCATTTTCTTCGTCGCCGGCTGTTTTCGGGTCTAAACACTTTCGACGAACTCGAAGGTCGGATTCGTGCTCTTCGGACCCTGGAGGCGCAACAGAGCGCCTTCCACGTCTTCGTCATCGGCTTCCTCATGACCCGCGCCATCTTCCAGGCCCGAGCGGTCTGGCCGCGTGAGGTCATTCCAGAGACGATACAGCAACGGATCGTCACCGCCGAGCTCGTCGACGGCGTGTTGCAAACGTCAACTGGCGAATTCCAC
>MFQB01000025.1:0-257 GCA_001784275.1 Candidatus Magasanikbacteria bacterium RIFCSPHIGHO2_02_FULL_47_14 | reverse complement strand
GACGAACGTTGAGGATGTACAGACTGCTGAGACCGTCGAAGGGTCGTACTACGTCGTGAGTCGTCGAGACTTCGACGAGCTGACGGCAGACGACTTCCACACCATCGAGGCCTGGCTCAAGGGCAAGCCCCTAGAGCGTAAGCGCCATGAGCTTCGCTGGCATCAGCCCGAGGCGGTCGAGAAGACCGTCATGACCATCGCTGAGCATGATCGGTGCAAGGTGCTCGCGGCCTGTGGCAGCGGCAAGACATTTGTCG
>MFQB01000024.1:14803-14896 GCA_001784275.1 Candidatus Magasanikbacteria bacterium RIFCSPHIGHO2_02_FULL_47_14 | reverse complement strand
CACTATTGTTCTTTTGTCTAAACGGGCACCAACCACTGAAAGGAGCAGACGCTCGTGAAAACCACTGCCACTTACCCCACCGAGGGCAAGGTC
>MFQB01000024.1:12184-14795 GCA_001784275.1 Candidatus Magasanikbacteria bacterium RIFCSPHIGHO2_02_FULL_47_14 | reverse complement strand
CACCCTCGACGGCGACGCGCCGGAGAACCAGCCCATCGAGATGGTCAAGCGTGACGGCTATGACAACCCCGAGAGCTGGAAGCACACCGGCCTGACCGTGACGGGAACGCAGACCCGTAGGTTCAAACTCGTCTCGGTCGGCTACTGCAGCACCTTCGACGAGGTCAAGGCGAAGCTCGCCGGGCAGGGCACGACCCCCGAAGGGCAGTGGCGCGAGGCCTTCAAGGCCGCCTACCCCACGCCCGACTGCAATGGGCCGATCGGCGTCGCTGACGGCTCGTGGGCGGGTCCGGGCGGCCGCGCCCACTTCCCGTGCGTCAACGCGCGCGGCGGTTCGGACTTCCGCTGCCTCGCCTACTACTTCAACCAGTACTGGCGCTGGCTGGTGCTCGTCGGCGAGTAACGGGCGCTTGGAATCTCGGTGGCTGAACCCTTTGGGCCCCTTGGTTCCTTCGTCCGTTATCCTACAGCCCCGTATGTTCAGAAATGACGTGTGGGGCTGAGTTGTTTTTGGACTATTGATCTTGAAAACTTAAAAGGCCGGGATATTCACCGGCCTTTTAAGTTAAAGTCTATACTGTCTCTTCTGTCTTTTCCTCGACCTCAGGTTTATCTGCAGGTTCCTCAACTGCTGGCTCACCTGGAGACTCAGTATTTTCAGTCACTTCACCATCTTCACTGCTCACCACGTTCTCTTCATTTCCCATCTCAACCACATTAATCTCCCAACCGGTGAGTTCAGCAGCAAGACGAACATTCTGTCCACCACGACCGATTGCCAAAGAAAACTGATCTGCTGCGACGTGAGCAGTTGCCTTTTTGTGTTTTTCATCAAGTTGCACCTGGCTAACCTTGGCCGGTGACAGAGCCTCTTTAATGAACTCGGCTGTATCCACGTTAAACTGGATGATGTCAATCTTCTCTCCGCCCAACTCATCAATAATCGTGGTGATGCGGCTGCCGCGTTGGCCAATACAAGAGCCGATTGGGTCGATACTTTCGTCATCAGTCCAGACTGCAACTTTTGAACGGTTTCCTGCATCACGAGCAATACCTTTAATCTGGACGTCGCCATTGGAAACCTCTGGAATTTCTTGTTCAAAAACCACTTTGACCATGTCCGGATGAGAGCGGGATAAGATAATTTCCGGGCCACGTGTTCCCATTTGCACAGAGATCACATAGAAACGCATACGGGCGCCTGGACGATACATTTCGCGCTGAATCTGCTCTTCCGGCGGGACGGTTCCGGTGATTTTTCCCAGGTCGATAATAACCGAACCGCTGCGGTCTCGTCGTTGGACAATACCTTGAACGATTGCGCCTTCCTGTTGTTTGAAGTCTTCAAAGACACTGTTGCGTTCTGCTTCACGCAACTTTTGAATAATTACTTGTTTTGCGGTTTGAGCTGCCATGCGGCCAAAGTCGCCCGGAATAGTCAGCTCAATTTCCATCACATCACCAAGTGCTGCATCAGATTTAATTTGCTGTGCTTCTGCAAGCATGATCTCGGTCTTTGGATTAAAGCGAGCCAGGTCGTTGACCTCTTCCTCTGTGAGTTCGCGACCCTCTTCCAAAGCCTTCTCGCGCCGTTTGGCGAGTTCTTCTTGAGCTTGTTCCAAAATATCTTCTGCAATATCTTCGACAACTATCTTGACATCCCACATCTGCATACCACCTGTTTCTGGGTCGAACTTAACCTTAATATTTTGCTGACGATTGCCGTAATCTTTGCGGTATGCAGCAGCGAGCGCAGCTTCAAGAGCACCCATAACAGTCTCATAGTTGAGACCTTTTTCATCACAGATAATCTGGATGGATCGTGAAATTTCGGACATAAACCCTGTATTGAGAAATAAAAGATTGGGGAACAAAAAAGTAGCATTCATTTCTGATGCTACTTTCAATAGATATAAAATACCACAAAATGGGTGACTTGTCAAGCCGAAGGAAAAAGGAGACGGGTTGACACAAAAGATCCTGGATGTACCATAAAACGTAGTGGGGTTCTTTCAACCCAGGAGGGTGGTAATGCGAGTCTATCTCGTTCAGTGGATGATGTTGTTCTTTGTGGTCGCCTGCGCACAGGACGCCCGCACCGGGACTGATGACGACGAACCACCGGCCGATGGGCTGATGATCGACGGAGCCGGCGATGCGACGACGATCACCCGGCCCGATGGGACGACGCCGGACAGCGCGGCCAACGACGCGACGCGCGACGTGGAGGGCGACGCTGCGCCTGACGGCAGGGTCCAAGACGCGACGGCCGACGCCGGATGCAGCGACCCAGCTGACACCGACGGTGACGGCATCGGTGACGCCTGTGACATCTGCGTCTTCGACCCGAATGTGGACGAAGACTGCGACGGCGATGGAGTCGACGACGCCTGCGACTCGGTCGAGGGTGTCGTTTGTGCGGTTGATGAGGACTGCCCGATTGGCGGTTTCAACGGAGCATTCAGCGAGTGCGTCGTGCCTTCGTGCGAAGAGTACCACGAGTGCGGGATACGGCTCTGCTACTACCGTGAGGAAAATCGCGATCCCAATTGCGAGGAGTGCCTCGCAATCGCTGATTTCGAGAACGCCGAGACCTGCTTCGACGGCGTTG
>MFQB01000024.1:2562-12172 GCA_001784275.1 Candidatus Magasanikbacteria bacterium RIFCSPHIGHO2_02_FULL_47_14 | reverse complement strand
ATAGACTGACCGATCGCAACGACCTGGACTGTCAACCGCATCTGGTGATCGTGCCAGAAGACCGCCACAATGAGCCGCGTCTGTTTGCTGTCGGTACTCAAGAAGAGCCACTTTACGGCTTCACTGTACTCGGCCCGGCAGAAGTGACCGCAGTTGGTGGCAACATCCGACTCACTCACATGTGGTGGGCCAACAATCCGAGACACGGCGGCAATCGGCCCGAGAGCTCGAGAAAACTCGAGGAGTTCGTTGAGGAGATTTTCCTGGCCACAATTGCAGGCCAAGAAAACACCGTCGTTGCGCAGGGCCTTCTGGTCGATGGATCCTTCGAGACCGATGTTGACGTCGAAATCGCTCGAGACCAAACCGTCCAGATCTGGTTCGAGACCCGGATCCAAGGATTCGACGGTGGCGACACCTCCGGGCTTCTCGTTGCACCAACTCTCTACGCGGTTGAGGCAGTAGACGCCACAACGGGTGTAGTGCTCGCAGCAGAGCAGGTCGTGGGGGTTCCTTCGACAACCGGTAATCAGGAGCTCATGGACCAAGGACTCACCGCTGCTCAAGTGGTCTTCCACCGCTCGCGTCCTGAAATACGGACTGTGGGTGACGTCGGTGCAGAACCGGTTCCTGACAACCGCAACACAGTCTACGCCTGGCATGTGTTTGTGAACGGCTTGCATCTGTACTGGCGTGAGGCCCGTGTCCTCATCCAAGGCACATGTCAAAGAGGGCAAGCACACATCCTCGATTGCATCGACCCGGCCAGCCTCAGACTCGAGGCCGGCGTGGGAAGAGATGCAAATCAGATAGCTGATGAGTTCGTGGTCACTCGACCTCGAAATCTCAATGACCCGGGAGAAATCTACGTCACGCTTGGTGAAGACTACTACATCGAAAACGGCGTGAACGACGACGTGGAGTTTCACCTTCTCGGCGACGTCAGCGACGTCCGTGATGGTGACGAGTTCAGCTCCTGGATTCCAGAGTCGCGCGGAGATCCGACCTTCTCTGCGTACCCAATCGGGTCACGCGACCACGTCAGGGGTCAGTCTACCTTCGTTTGGACCGACGAGCTGTTCAACCCCGAAGGCAGCCCGGCCTACTTCA
This sequence comes from Candidatus Magasanikbacteria bacterium RIFCSPHIGHO2_02_FULL_47_14, assembly GCA_001784275.1. Taxonomy (GTDB): domain Bacteria; phylum Patescibacteriota; class Patescibacteriia; order Magasanikbacterales; family UBA922; genus MFQB01. The sequence goes on along the minus strand of MFQB01000024.1, from coordinate 11,062 downwards.
GCGGCCGCTATGCCGTCTACGCCCTTCCATTCGAACGGGTTGTCGTGGAACCCTAGAACCTCGTGTGCACGTCCAAGGAGGCGTGCATACTTTCCCAGCGGTCCGACGAACATCGGGCCGCTTTCCATATCTCAAGCTAGTCCACTGGAATTATATAATGTGAAATCTCAAACCGGCCGCCGGCCTCAGCACCACACACACTCACATGTTCAAACCGAATCGGCGTCACCGACGTGTCAATCCTCTCGCGAACGCAGTAAAATCGCGCGGCTCGAAAAATTCTTTTTAGTTTCAAATAATTGGTTGCACGTTCAGCACTTCCGTCTTGGTGTTTGCGTGTCTTCACTTCAACGAAACACAAGGTCTGCTCGCCACCAGACAGATCCCAGGCAATGATATCAATCTCACCCCCGCGCACAAAGTAATTCATACCAACGACTTCGTATCCCTTTTGTTGCAAAAATAAAGCAGCGGCTTGTTCACCGCGTTTTCCAACCAGCTGTTTCTCCATCCCTCCCATACCTCCTTAGAAATTTTAAATATGTCGATATAAGATAATACCCCAGTGATACTGGCCCATCGGGAACTCTTCTTGAATCGCGAAATCTTCTCGCTGTGCCCACTCTCGAATGCTGCCAAAGTTTACAAATTGCTCCTGTGTTGGACCAAAGGGCAGCCCATTTTTAATCCAATCAACAACCACAATCCGTGCTTTATTTTTTAACAGCCGTTTCGCCTCGTCACACACGATCGTATGATCTTTTGTATGATACAACATGTTGATAATAAACACAGTATCAAGGGTTTCACTTGGAATCGCGGTCTTGCCGACCTTCTCCAAATCTGACCAAATCGTATGCACGTGTGTGAGATTTTCCATCTTTGCACGCTTATCAACCTCTTCCAGCACGCTCTTCAAAATATCCACTGCATATACGACACCTCGCTCCCCAACCACCATCGCACCGGGAAATACAATATGACCGGTTCTGCCGCAACCAAAATCGGCAATGTGCATGCCGGGCGAGAGCCGCGTCTTGTCAAACAAAAGATGCGGGTCAATAAGTTGGTTTCCACTGTGATACATACCTCCAACTATACCTCTAAAATCAACGGGCTCCAAATAAGCGTCCAAAAATGGCAACCAGAATCCCCCCAAGCGAGCCTGTGAGTCCTAAAAATGAGATAAAAATAATGGCCAAGCCAATCAATTTATACATCAAACGTGTGCCGCCGCTGGTTCCCATTTTTTCTTCTGCCCAGGAGCTGCTGCCAAAGTTTTCTACAAACCATTCAGTTTTTAAAATTAAAATCGTGCCAACCGCAATTGCAAGGATAGAAATAAAATATTTCATAATGAAAGTTATCGGATACCAATTTTTTGTCGGACCTGTTTCATGGTTGTCTGTGCCACCTCGCGAGCTTGTTTTGCACCCGCTGCAAAAATCTTGGCAACACGGTCGGGGTTTGCCAATAATTTTTGTTTTCTGGCACGAAAATCAGCAAAGTAATTTGACAGTGCGCTGCTTAACTCTGTCTTTAACTCACCATATCGAATAGTCCCTTCTTTTTCTTCCCGAATAAATCGTTCGTAACGAGCTGGATCTCCAAAGTGCTTGTACAATAACAACAAATTCTGCGCGCCGGGTGCTATGCCACCGCCTGCTGTGGCGGTCACTGCACGTTGTATTTTCTTTTCAATACTGCTCGATTCTTCGCCCAGCTCAATGACATGGCCTTGGCCTAAACTTTTACTCATTTTTTTATCTGGTTCCAGGAGACTTTTGACACGTGGGGTTTCCGTAAGCACTGCTGCTGTTTCTGGAAAATTATATGCATATCGGTTGTTAAACCACCGAGCAATATCTCGGGTCAGTTCCACGTGTTGTACTTGGTCTTCTCCAACCGGTACGTGAGTTGCCTGATAGAGCAAGATATCCGCAGTCTGCAAAATCGGGTAGGTAAATAACCCGGCATTGATATTTTGCTTTTGATTTTCAGACTTTTCTTTAAACTGCGTCATGCGTTCCAGTTCTGCCATAGGTGTGACACTACTAAATATCCAACTCAACTCTGTATGCTCTGGTACATGAGACTGTATAAAAAGCGTAGATTTTTTAGGGTCAATACCGGCAGCCAGCAGTTCTGTGGCAGTTACCATAACTTGAGCCCGGCGTTCGTCCGCAGTCATCTTCCCAGTGAGCGAATGATAATCAACAATGCAAAAATAGCACTGGTAGGTGCCACTATTTTGAAGTTCAACCCATTGTTTGACAGCACCAAGAAAATTTCCTAGATGAAGATTACCGGTGGGCTGAATCCCTGAAAAAATCACTGGTTTGGACATATCATGCACTCGGTGAGCCATTCGGATCTTCCGGGATAATGATTGCAGCCAGGATGTAGATAATCACCATTGGCACAATCCCGGTAAGAATCAAAAGAAGTGCTGCCGGAAGACGGAGCAATGTTGGATCGACATCAAAATATTCTCCTAAACCGCCAAAGACACCGGCAATCATCTTTTGTCTTTTTGAACGATACAATCGTTTCATATAAGCATAGTGTAGCGCAATTTTGACCACACAACAAGTAGGAGCAACGTACGAAAAAAACCCAGTCACTTCCTGCAATACATCTTGTAAAAAATGACAGGGCGGCCCGGATCGTTGCGTGGTGGCAGCGACGGTCGGGCCGGCCCCTCCAAAAAAAGAACGTGGCGCGTCAGGTGAAGAGACGGGTGATGAGGCGTGCGATCTGCGGCGCCTCGGACGGGTAGTGCCGAACCGCGTAATCATGGAACAACTCCAGCGAATCGCGGTACTGCCCGCGCTCGCTGACGCTGGTGGCAGCGGCAGTGAGCCGCTCCATGATCGCCGCCGAATCTTCGCGCAAGATGGGGAGACGGCCATGGCGGATCATGTGGGCCAACACCATCACCAAGGCCGCCAACTGCGCCGAGTGACCGGCGCGCTTCTGCATATCGAAGATGCGCACTTCGACCGTGCCCTTCGGGTTGATGCGCGCCGCCCACCAGCACTTGCGCGGGTCTTCCGCCATCCCGTGCTCGTGAGCGAGGCGTTCAAAGTGCTCAGCCCCCTCGATGTACGGGGGGACGAGGTCAGGCTTCATCCCGCAGTACAGAAAGAAGCGCTCCGAAGCCCGCCCTTGGTAGGCGTTAGCCGGCGGCAACGGACGGACAGCCGAAGCCGCCATGAAAAGTGGCAAATAGCTGCGCAGGCCGTTCAAAAGAACCAGGGCCTGGGCCATCGAGGCGCAGCCGATGTGGACGTGAAGTCCACAGATCCACCCCGAGCGCAGATGCTCGGGGTCGCTGCGACTCGCGATCTGCAAGTAGCGGGGTTTCGGATAAACCGCGATCTCGAAGTCAGGGTGAGGCGGTACCGGTGAGCTGTTCATACGGAAGCCAAAGCGTTGGCCCAAAGCGGCCAGCTGCCGCTGCTTACCACTGAGGTCCCGTTCGACCTCAGCGCTCGACCGGCAGATCCCGGTCACCACTTCTATCTGGTGAACCGGGAGCTCGGACCGGATGTCGCCCTCTTCAATCACTTCAAAGACAAGCGGAGCCGCGGCAACAAGCCGGCCGCTCTTGCGACCGACGGTCCAGTGCTCCTCCTCGGCACCAGCACAACCCTCGAACTGAGGCTTGAATTCAAAGTTGGAAACGAACGACATGGGAACCCCCCGTGAGTTGTTGAAACTTCCCTCTTGAAAAAGATGTCTACATCTTTACCAAAAGCGAAATTCTTCGCAAACAAAAATCCCCCGAACCCGGAGGACTTGTATAGAAAATACATCACCGGGTTACTGCTGCCTCCCCAGCGCCCATTGCCACCCTTTTCCTTTCGGTTTTTCCTGTAGCATACGCGACCCGTGTGTTACCTTTGCGATACTAATCGACAACTTCTTTGCAATATTTCGTTGTGGAATTTTTTTATCCAAGAGTTTAATTATTTGTAGCCGCAACACCACATCCTCAAGTTCCTTTGGAGTCAAAAGATCGGCAAGAGCTGCCTCCATCTCTTTAGGATCGGTGATCTGGCACAAATGTTGCACCAACTCTCGTTTGTATATATGGTGTGTTTGCATAGTACTTATGTACTGGTACATCAGTACATTACTCTCCTTTCGTATTTCTGTCCACAGGTAGGTGTGGATAATTAAAAAGCGCTGGTATATTCCTTGAGGGGCAACTTAGCGAAGCATCCGGGCATGGTGGTCCCGACTGAGTCGGGAACGAGGATGCGAGCTACGTTAGTGAGCATGCGCGCTGGGCATGCGAACGGCCAGCCAAGGAATATACCAGCGTTAAAAAATCTTTTTTCCACTATCTATCTCCGCCTTTACGGAAAAACTTTCCTCCGCCTCGAGGTCCACCATGTCCACCACCCGGACCACCGCGATGGCCTCCGCCGAATCCACCGGCTGGACGGGTTGGTTCTACATATCCTTCCGGTCGTGGGAGCAAGGCCTTCATTGAAAGATTCACACGTCCCAGATTATCTATTTCTTTGACCTTCACCTGTACCTTATCTCCCATATTCAATATGTCACCTGGCTTGCCAACACGTTCCCATTTAATTTCTGAAACATGCACCAGCCCATCTTTATTTGGCAAGATCTGAACAAATGCGCCAAAGTCTTCCAGACGTACAACCGTTCCTTCGTAAATCTCGCCTGCCACCACTTCTTTGGTGATCTGGCGGATAATCTCAATGGCCTGTGCCATGGCAGCTGCATCCACAGAGGTGACCAGTACGCGGCCGTCTTGCTCGATGTCGATGTCGACACCGGTCTGTTCGATAATCTTCTTAATCGTCTTGCCGCCAGGACCAATGACATCACCGATCTTGCTTGGGTCAATGATCAAGGTCTCAATACGAGGTGCGTACGGTGACAGCTCAGCACGAGGAGCGGCAATCACCTGTTCCATGGCATTCAAAATCTTCAGTCGTGCCTCACGAGCCTGAACAATGGTTTGTTTCACAATGTCCCAAGTCAAACCTGAGGTCTTGGTATCCATCTGAATTGCCGTAATGCCTTCACGAGTACCGGTAATTTTAAAGTCCATTCCGCCAGGACCATCTTCTACATCTTGCAAGTCGGTCAAAACCTTCCAAGCGCCTGTTTTTGCATCAGAGGCAAGGCCCATGGCAATACCGGCGACTGGTTTCTTGATCGGAACACCTGCTGCCATCAAAGACAATGTGGATCCACAGGTAGACGCCATCGAACTCGATCCATTTGACCCCATGACTTCAGACACAACGCGAATCACATAAGGAAAATCAATCTCTGCTGGTAGCGCCGGCTGAAGTGCGCGTTCTGCCAAAGCACCGTGGCCAATCGCACGACGGCCTGGACCACGCATTGGTCCGGTCTCACCATAGGTAAATGGAGCATCATTATAATGGTGCATGTATCGTTTTGTTCCCTCTTCTTCCATGGAGTCCAAAGTTTGTGCATCGCCAGGAGCACCCAAGGTCACAACAGATAACACCTGTGTGTCACCACGCATAAACATACCTGATCCATGCACACGCGGAACCAAGTCAACTTGTATATCCAAAGTACGAATTTCGTCCAACGTGCGCCCGTCAAGCCGTTGGCCGTTTTCCAAAATTCGTTTACTGATTTCTTCACTCACGTATTTCTTGATGTCTTTCAGTCCAATGTCGTGAGTCTCTGGCGCGATACCTTTTTCATTCAGGTATGCTTTTGCACCTTCTTTAATGGCATCAACCATAGCCACCCGCTCTTTGCGAGAAACCTTGACGCTATTAAAAATATGAGAGTCAGCAGCACTCTGGACAAATGCCTGTACCGCCTTTCGCGCCTGCTCTTCCGCAGAGTCTTCCAAAACTTGAGAGTCGTCAGCGACGACAGGCAAAGCGGCTTTTACAACACCAAGTTCTTTTGCAATCTTATTGATGAACTCAGTCACCGGTTGCGTCTGATCCAAGCCCCACTTAATTGCCTCAAGCATCTTTTCTTCCGGGACTTCTTTGGCACCGGACTCAACCATCACGAGCTTTTCTGGAGTGCCAGCAACGACCAAGTCCAAAGCTCCGTCGGCTTCGAGTTCACTTGCCATCGCGTTCATCATGAATGAACCATCAGCACGCTGGCCAACACGTACAGCACCGATTGGACCACCCCATGGGATTGAGGAAATTGACAACACTGTACTGGCGGCAATAAGACCGACGATTGGGGCATCGTTTTCTCCGTCAACTGATAATGCGGTCAAAACAACTTGGATGTCATGACGAATCCGATCATCAAACAATGGGCGAATAGAACGATCGACCAACCGACCTGCCAAAATTGCTTCGTCACTTGGACGACCCTCGCGTTTGATAAATCGGCTTCCTTTGATTTTTCCTGCTGCGTATAAGCGCTCCTCAAAGTCAACCATAAGCGGCAAGTAATCCACCCCGGAACGGACATCTTTGCTCTTGGCGACCGTTGCCAAGATGACTGTGTCTCCATAGCGAACAGTACATGAAGCGTCGGCTTGTAATGCAAACCGTCCAACTTCAATACTCAGGGTGCGACCACCCCATTCTAACGACCATGCTTTTGGTTGAAGCATATATCAACTCCATCGAAGTTGATCCAAGAGCGACAGATCCTCTCATACGATCGGACCTAGGTGTCCTCAGACCAACTTCCTTAAATAATTAATTATGAAACATTTGGTAACTTTGGTTTCGGCATCTTTCGCTCACGAACCGGAGCGCTAGCCGACACCGCGCCTCTATCCGGAATCAAAAACCGTCCGGTTTCTTCACTCAAGTCTATGAAGTCGTCAGCAGCTTCAATCAACCGGCTTGATGTCGTCTCACCAAAAGCAACAACTTCTGCCTGCTTGCCGCTACTCTTTTGGATGTACTCTACCAAAGGCAGGTAATCTCCGTCGCCTGAAACGATGACCACTGCGTCCAGACTTGGCGCCAATCGAATAGCATCGACAGTCAAACCAACGTCCCAGTCAGCCTTTTTGAGCCCGCTTTTATATATCTGCAGATCTTTTTCACGGGTCTCTATTCCCAAATTATACAATGCCTCAAAAAAAGGCAACTCTTCACTGGTTTCGGTTCGAACTACATACGCGATGGCTCGAATGAGTTTGCGCTGGCCAACGGCCTCTCGGACGATAGCCCCAAAATTCACTTTCTTTCCGTACAAGTGTTTGGCGCTGTAATACAAATTCTGTACATCAATAAACACCCCAACACGTTGGTCGGGGTGCTTTAATGGATGTACTCTATTGTTCTGTTTCTGGTTCATCTTCAACATCAGTAATTTCTTCTTCAGGAACGTCTACATCTGTATCTGGTTTTTGTTGCAACAACTGTTTGGCTTGTTTCAACTTCAGTTTTTTAACCAGCTCCTCATAAGAAGCAGCATTTTCCTTCTTCAAATAGCGGAGGAGGCGTCGTCTCTCACCCACTTTGCGGAGCAAACCGCGGCGGGATGAGTGATCTTTCGGGTGCATCTTGAGGTGGATAGCAAGTTCATCGATCTCAGCGGATAAGATGGCTACTTGCACTTCGGTCGAACCGGTATCTCCCTCGTGCACCTGGTACTTTTTAATAATGCGCTTCTTTTTGTCTCTATTGAGCATAAAAACATGCATGATAACGGGCGTCAAGCGGGCATGTCCGCCAGCGTCCGACCCTGCCTGCTACAGGCAAACCAGGGATAAATAACGGGGTGTAGTATAGCAGGTAGGGCCTTTTCTGTCAATATAACCGCTATCTTGCTCTGATATAGATCTTCTTTGAGTAGTCGATCTGATCTCCGTCTGTATACTGTTCTGCTTCGTCAACCGTGACGATCCGGTCCCAGCGATAGTCCAAACTCTCAAAGGTTGCCTCATCTTTCACATGGCGTCTTACAACACGCCCCGGGTTACTTGCATCCGGTTCAAGTCTGTAGACCTTATTGCTATTTTTGTATTTGATGAGCGTGTACGCAGGATGTTCAGTGGTTGAGGTGATCTCGCCGGCGCTCTCGTATTTATCCAATAACTCCTGACTCACGTCTTCGATCCAAGTCCAGGCATACTTTAAGGCAGTAAAGACACCTTCTGAGGTAATCCAGTGACGTTTGGTGCCTAACAAGAGATAGACTTTCGGATCATTGACAATCTTCACTAAAGCACCATATTGCGGATCATATGAGGGGCCCCATGGCATGAACCCAAGTCCGTCGGTCGGAACCTTGGCGAGCATCTCTTTGGTCGTTGTCAAAACGTCGTTCCACGAACTGAAATAGGTGAAAAATACTCGTGGATTGTTGAATGGACGTTTCGTACACTGGCTTGTGATGTACCAAATTGCCTTTGATCCGGCTTCTTTATACGCCTTACCTGCTGTCAATGCGCACTGAACCGGTGTTGGGGTTGGCGCTGGTTGTTGGACAAAACCTTGACCCACAAGTGTGACTGCGTCATTTGCATCACTGGTACCAC
>MFQB01000024.1:1857-2312 GCA_001784275.1 Candidatus Magasanikbacteria bacterium RIFCSPHIGHO2_02_FULL_47_14 | reverse complement strand
ACTGGCTTTTCCATTGTTAAGGCCGGTATATTGGACCTTCAAGTCTGCGACTCCATCGTTATCAGTATCCACATCTTTTGACTCGTTTTTCAAGACCGTTACTGTGATCGGTTCAGACTGAATCTTTATCATGGCCTGACTTTCAGTTGCACTTAACACCGTCACTGTGTGGTGCGACGCCCCAACTTGGACAGCAACCGGACTGTTCACGCTATACTCTTGTGCAACGGTCTGTTGAGAAATCTGGGTTGTTGCTGTCGGAAGAGCGGGCGGATTGACGCCGGTTTGTTGTGTTGTATTTCGTGGGGTAAATCCGCCACCGCCACCGCCCTGGTTATTGTTTTGGTTGTCATTATCATCTTGATCTTGTGAGTTATCGTTCGGAACACCGACCACAAAGGCAGTGAAGTGATTCACTAAACCGGTGACTGTGTTGTTTTCTTCGTCGACGACGA
>MFQB01000024.1:0-1846 GCA_001784275.1 Candidatus Magasanikbacteria bacterium RIFCSPHIGHO2_02_FULL_47_14 | reverse complement strand
ACAGGAACGTACTCATCTCGTTCCGGAGAGTAGTACATGAGTTGTAAGTCTCCTTCATCTTCCCCCTCCGCAAGTTCGTCAAGCAAATCAGTGTAGTCAATGACCACTTCTGCATTTCCATTTAAGTTCTTAATGGTTGAATCACCGGTTGCCGAAATTTCAAATGATGCGTCGCCAAGCGGGTCAAAACTTTCAGTGGTTGGGGCGGTATAGTCTCGCTCAACACTCACGGTCACGTCTCCATCACCTGACTCTAACACTCCTGCACCAGCGACAAGACGAACACCACTATTTTCCGTGTCATCTATTGCGCCGCCATTATCTGCAGCAATTGAACCGCTTGAAGATTTTGACTCGCGAGTTGCATCTGCATCCAAGGTGAGGTTGATATTCTCCTGGCTTGCACCGTTTATTGTTACAGTGGAACCCCGCGTCGTCTTCGCATGTCGTGGGCCTTGAGCACGAATGGTCCATGTGCCGTTGATGACCGGCAAGTTATATGTACCGTTGTTTGAATCAACAGGTGTGGCGACCACTTTCCCTGCTGCACTTTGTGCCTCAACAAAACCCTTTGTCATTGCCGTCTCTCCATCTGACTCGTAAATCGTTCCGGAGATGATATATGGCGCTCGTGAAGGCGCATTGATGTCAGGTGTTGCGCCACCGACATCAAAGTTTGCAGTGCTCGCAGCAAAGGCAACACTGCTGGTGCCGGTTGAGATAAACCCGGCCTGGTTCAGTGCGACGTTCCATGTTCCGGCCTTTATCTTCACAGAGTAATTTCCGCTCTCGTCAGTAACCGCTGTCCGAACAATACCATTCGTATCTCGGAAGGTAAGGAGCGCTCCGATTAGGTTATTCCCATCTGCATTATCCGCATCTTTTGCATTTCCACTGATGGTAATAAAACTGGAGCCGCTTAAGTCGATCGTTGCTGTGTTACCGGTCTGTACAGTGCCGGTGAACTTTCCAAAACCGAAGACATCCACAAAGTAGTCATAGGTTCCTTCTTTCACAGTCATTGTTGGATTTTGAGCGAGACCGTTGACCGGCTTGGAAAAGCGTGTATGTCGATCGTTATTTTTTTTCACCTCAATAAAGGCGTTCATGTTTGCATTTCCTCCGGTGAATTGGAAGGTGATTGTTCCGGTATCGCCGGAAGTAATATCTGCATTTTCAACGTCTGCTGCTACAACTGCCTGGGTAATGCTCAACTCTCCGAAGTCAGGGTCAAAGGTCCCCACACGATAGGTTGTGTTCCCGGGAACCTCTGCCGTATACGTTCCGCTTTCATTGGTTGAAACCATACGGAAAAATCCACCGGCAGGTCTGTCGTTGTCTGTGTCCCACGCTTCTATAAAGATTGGCGCGTTTCCTTGGGCTTCGCCGCCGACATCGACACTGCCTCCCAATGTGTAGCAGGAAGATGCACTGGATGTAAGGTTCTGATTAGATTGATTGCCAGTTTCTTGACTGATGGTCACTGTACGTGAAAAGGTTCCGCAACTGTCACTCTTGTCCGGTGGCAACTCTGCGCGAATAACCCATGTTCCTGCACTGACAAAGACGGTATACGCCCCACCGGCGCCGGTCATACCACCCGGAATAAACTCCTTGGTCGAAGAGTTGACTGCAAAAATAGGCGCTCCAACGATTGGGTTGTTGCTCGCGTCAAACATCTTGCCCGAGATGGTCAATCCACCCTTCTTCATCTGAAGAATCAGCGGGTTTTGATCAGTTATCTGTGCTCCCTTAAAGTAGATGTCAGGGTCGTTTCCTGCATCATTTCCGTCCGGACGTATCTCAATGTTGCGGAAGACCGGTGGAAGACCGGCTTTAAAGGCGC
>MFQB01000023.1:6853-8936 GCA_001784275.1 Candidatus Magasanikbacteria bacterium RIFCSPHIGHO2_02_FULL_47_14 | reverse complement strand
CACATCTGTTGATAATGTTGCAAAGTCATTATTCACGATGACCGTATAAATTTTTACCTCATCACCGGCAAACACCGGCGACTCAGAGAGCCATACCCCTTTGTCGACAACAAAATTAAACGGTTCAGCAAATGCAAAAGCAGGAAAAAACAAAAAAGAAATGACAAAAAAAATCACCGCTTTGCTACTTCTGCTCACGCGTCTCCACATACACAGTGCTTGGTGTTATATGGGCTATTATATCACCCATCTGATCGGTTCGCCACACAGACGCATGGAGTCTTTGCAGACGCTTTAACACCCGACCCGAAGGATGTCCATAGCGGTTGTCTGCACCAACCGATATCACCGCATGCTCAGGTGATACTTTTTGCAAAAACTCTTGCGACGAAGAACCGCCGCTTCCATGATGTCCGACTTTCAATACTTCTGCGTCCAAATCGTTATCATAGGTGCTTACTAAATATTCTTCGAGTGGCGCTTCTGTGTCGCCGGTCAATAAGACATCTTCGTCTCCATACGTTAACTTCATAACAACAGAAGTATTATTAGAACCTGTATCTGTACTGTTTCCTGGAATACGAGGATCCTTTCGTACAGAATGTGTGGGGTATAAAAAACGAACTGAGGTGCTGGCGATCTCGAGCACCTCTTCTTGAGAAACTTCATGATAGATTCCTTCCTCCTGTATTACTTGCTGGAATACGTCAAAATAATCAATCGTCTCTTTTTGATAGCCATTATAGAGGGTCTGTGCAACATCAAATCGTTTGAGCACGTCAACACACCCACCATAGTGGTCCAAGTCCGGGTGGGTTACGACCAAGTAATCGATGCTGAAGTCTCGAAACGGCATCACTCGCCCAAGCGCCTCAAGTATACGAGCATCGATTGCGCAATCTACCAACATTTGCTGCCCGTTCGGGAAGGTAATAAAAGTAGCGTCTCCCTGACCAATATCTAAAAAAGAGATTATTAATTCTTTTTCACCAGAAGCGTTTCGCTTTTTTATAACAGTATATGTGCAATATCCGATGAGAGCCGCTATAACAAAAATCACAATGCATACTAAAAAGATATTACGTTGTTTTTTCATACTTCCTCCTGTGATAATAAATAAATATATATGTAATTAACAAGGCATAGATAGCAATCATTGAGAATAAAGGCATACGAAAATCAATCGATGCAAATGGGAATCCGGAAAAAAACTTCACGACTGAAACAACATACATCATCCCAAACGACGCGACAGCATGGGGCAGCCAGAAGAGAAACCTGGAGATAAAACTCAACAATAGGGTCAAGGCACTTGCTAGCATAATCCATGGGATCGTCCATAAAATGAGGACGTTTACAACCGGTGCAACCGTGGAAAATCTCCCAAACTGAAACACAATCAGAGGAAACGTAAAAAGGATCGCTGACATGGTCGAGGTGAACGACTCTCGCAACCCCAGCAGTTCCGGAATCCATGCGCATTTGTTGTGTACAATAGGACTGAGATACACAATACCGAGTGTTGAGGCACATGACAGTTGAAATCCGGCGTCCCAAAATAAAATCAATGGATTGTGAAATACCATGAGCACAACAGTAAGCAAGATTACATTCAAAGTCTGTGACAGTCTGCCAGCTTGCTGTGCAACAAGTACAAGAATGCCCATGATTCCTGCACGTACAACCGATGCACTGGCACCGGTAAATATCACAAAGAGTATGATCCCACCGACGACGAGATAAAAGGCTTTTTTTCTGGGAATCCAAACGCGTATTAACGTAGTGCGGATAATTGTTGCAATGACACTAATGTTATATCCGGAAATTGCAATAATGTGCGTCACCCCTGTTCTGTTGAAATCAGTATTCAGCGTGCCCAGCCCGCCCCGGTATCCATATAGCAGACCCGCAACCAAACTTGCATACGGTTCGTGCCAGAGACTGTATATTCTCTCAGCTAAACGCATCTTTATATTCAATATCTTTGTAAACCAACGCGCACCTTGGTTATCTCCGATTTTTTTGACAACTGGTTTTTCGCAGACAGAAAAAACACCAATACGCGCCATATACATATCATAGC
>MFQB01000023.1:4710-6842 GCA_001784275.1 Candidatus Magasanikbacteria bacterium RIFCSPHIGHO2_02_FULL_47_14 | reverse complement strand
CTTGGCTCCGGCGTCTCCAAGTCACACAGTACAGCAACTGTATCGCCATATGAATACCGAGGGTATAGTCCTAAGGTCAGATACACTCGACCAGAAAAATCAGCATCGCGACTTTGCGCGTCAATAATATACCGAACCCCGTCAATTCGTACATCCGGCTCATCAGCAACCATACCCGTAAGTTCTGCATGTTCTCCGTTGAGAGAAAAAATATGCGTTGAATCATGCGGAAACACAAACGCGTAGCGAAGCATTCCACCAGTGAAACAGAAGAGTGCGATACATACACATTGACACGTCTTTTGCTTTGCGCACACACAAGATAAACCCAGACATACAAAAAATACCAATATAAAAAATAAATGCAACTCTCTTTGGTCTCTGAGCGACGCAACTACCACACCGAGCAGAAAACAAAAACAAAACGCGACAAACGTTTTGCTTTTTGATGAGACAAATTTTAACCAGACTCCCCTCCCTTTTCCAGACATAGCCCCTCCTCTATGTTTTACATTTCGATAATGGTCTTATCACCAATAATCATGCGATGACCATTGGGTTCTTTATTGCGTTTTATCAGCTGTGCATTTTTCCCTACAAGACTGTCGATAACCGTCATCGGTGCGTCTACTAACGCGTTATCCAAGATAATGGAATTCATAATCCGTGCATGCTTTATTTCCGCACCTGCAGCGATTGTCACATACGGACCAATATGACAATCCTCCAAAAGACAGTTTTCCGCAATAATCACCGGGCCATCGATCACAACATTCTGGCCAATGCGAGAGCCTGTACCGACATGAACCTTGCCCGTTATCTTGGCTGAAGAATCGAGCGAGCCGTGGTTGGGGAACTCTGAGTCAGACATGTTGTCGAGCAAGAGCCGACTGGCATGGAGCAAGTCCTCTGCCTTTCCGGTGTCTTTCCACCATCCGGTAATTTCTTTATACCCGACGCTATAGTTATTTTTCAACAAATAACTGTAGATACTTGGGATCTCATACTCACCCCGCGCACTCCGCTCTATATTTTTAAAGGCGTCAAAAAATAATTTCGGTCCGAACAAATAAATTCCTGTAATCGCAAAATTATTCGGTGGATTTTGTGGTTTTTCCAAAGTATCTACCAACTTCCCCGCATCGTCAAATACAGGGACACCGAATGACCGCGCATCATCCACCTTGGAAAGCGCAATCATTGCATCGTGGCGGCCCTGTATGAACTCTTCCACATACTCTTTTAAGTTACCCAAGACAACGTTGTCAGAAAGATAATACAAAAAAGGGTCATTGCCGATAAATTTTTCTGCCTCTTTGACGACATGAGCAATGCCTTGTGGTCCGCCGGTCTGTTCAAAGTACTTAATTTTAATCCCCCAGTGTCCGCCATCACCAATGTGTTTTTGCAGCTCTGTTTCGCCCGGGTTGGTGTTGATAAAAATCTCAGTAATGCCTGCATCCACGGCCTTCTGAATAGCATGAAAAATCATTGGCTTGTTTGCCAATGGAAGCAAGTGCTTATTGATGGTGGTCGTAATCGGATACAGCCGTGTGGCTCGTCCTCCACCTGTCAGAATCGCCTTTTTGATCTTCATATGGGAAGAAAACACCTTACCACCAAATCAACCCTCTGACAACAACCCAATAGTATGCAGCCATCACCGGGTTGGCAATGTAATTGACGATCGGATTATCCACTGATGCGTCCTGAAAGTAAATGCCGGAGACTGCGTACTTCATTAAATATCGATCAGAGACCTGTCTCATGGTCTGGATCCGTCGGCGTTTCCCTAACCACAGCTTCCAACTTTCTTTTTGCAGCCAATATTGATACACCTTCACTCGTTCTTGTACCCATCCGTTTTTAATCGCAAAAAACCACAGACCGATCTCCATCACCAAGCCCATCGGAAGAAGAAGCAACAAGGTCGGCCACTTGAAAAACATCAGCATGACGCCATATCTATTTCGCTCCATCCAATAAAACTTGGTCACACTTCGACTAAACTGATACTTGTGATAAAAGACAGAGTCTCGGACCAGCACAATTTTGTATCCGCGCACGCGCAAACGCATCGCCCACTCCAAATCTTCGTGATACAAAAAGAAGTCATCATCCCAAGCGCCGTA
>MFQB01000023.1:0-4672 GCA_001784275.1 Candidatus Magasanikbacteria bacterium RIFCSPHIGHO2_02_FULL_47_14 | reverse complement strand
CACTGGCATAGGGAATTTCCTTGATCGGCGGAAGGTTCAGGTCTTTGACAGGAATACGATACTGGTCACAGAAACCAAAGCCGAGATAGTGGAATGAGTTGCCGGTGCTGTTTACCAAATCTGTTTCAGGATGAAGAAGCATGAGTGACTGCGCGGCGCCAATGGTTTTATCGCTTTCCATTGCGTTGATAAGCGGTTCAAGTGCGTTCGCAGCAAAAAAACCGTCATTGTTGTGAAAAAATACATAATCACATCCCTGTTCCATGGCCCATGTTGCACCAATATTGTTTCCACCGGCAAAACCCAAATTCTCTTTTTGTGCCAAAATTGTCACACGTGGCAGTTCTTTTTCTGAAAGTGGCATGACCGCTTCTTCAATATAGGGAACAAATGAGCCCTGTTCCGGATGCGGATTGCTCACAATAATAAACTCAATTTTATCTTTCGGATATGTCAACTTTTTCAATGCTGAAACAACATCATCTACGTATGATTCGTTGTGATAAAACAAGAGATAGACAATGCCGATTTTTGGATATTGATCCATACTTACAAGTAAAATTTATAGCTTCCGCGCCACTTCCAAAGATACTTACACCAGCTTACCAAGTGAATGCGGGCTAACTTATTTTTGAATAACGCTTTGAGCACGCCCGGAACCTTTGCTGATTCGCGTGCATGCATGTGGCGAATGGCGATATCGTGAACATAATACACCGGCCAGCTTGCCTCCCACATGCGTTTGCACCAGTCTGCATCTTCCAAATACATGAAGTAGCGCTCGTCGAACCAACCGACCTGGTCCACCACTTCTTTTCTCACCACCATCGCAGCACCCAGCACCCAGTCTACTGGCCGAGTTTCATTGTGGTCAAAGTCAGTCATCAGTAAACGATCTGTATACTTTCGCACCCACTGATATTTTTTGTCCAGGTTAATTTGTTTCAACGGTTTGATGAGCATGGATCGCAAGTCGAAGCGGTAGCAGGAGTATTGCAAAGAGCCATCCATGTTCAACAGCTTTGTGCCAATACAACCGATCTTCGGGTGGTTGTCCATAAAACGCACAATACGCTCGATGGTATGTGAGTCGTCAGGAATAATCGTATCACGGTTCAAGGCAAAATAGTAGCGCGCTTCCGCCGTCTTGAATCCGGCGACATTCCCTTTGCCAAAACCCACATTTCCGCCGGCGTCAACGTAGACAACTGTCGGAAACTGCGCTGCAAGCGCCTCTCGAATCTGGTCTTTATTCTCTGAGTTATCTGCAACCGTAATTTGAACGTCAAAAGCAGACCCCCGAATGTCTTTGACCAAGGAGTCTACTGCACGAAGGATGTCGTCCTTCATGAAAAAATTCACGAAAACAATGTTGATATCTTTCATAGTGTTACATCCACCAGCCTCTCATTTCTTTCCAGGTTGCCCTTCTCTTTTGTTGGATCTCTTGTCGTCTGGTAGCAAGCTCTTTTCTTGATTTCGAAACTTCAGAAAGCCCTTGTAATACCTTTCTGTCCCACACCAAAAAATAGACAAACTTCTTTAATTCATACCAGAAAATCCAGGGAAAATCAAGAAGAAGGTTTTGCCAATACTCATTTTTGTAGAGCGTCATTAAGTGATTCTTGTAACTATGGTACTTTACCCATTCAGACTGTTTTTTCTTATTTTCCAGAGCGGTCATGTCATCCATTTGCTCTGGACCAGCGGCGCTACGGTCATGATATGCTACAGCTTCCAATAATACGAACGACCGGTGGCCTGCAGAACGCAGTCTGAATGCCAAGTCCACATCTTCTTTATAGACGTGATAATTTGAGTCAAAAATGGTTCCGTCAGAAAAGGCTACTTCTTGAACAGCAGAACGGCGGAAGGCCGGCAATGCTCCGGATACGCCGAATACTTCGAGGGCGGCGCCATCACGGAATCGTTCTGCACGAAACGACAGGTTCATCTTGGGTTTGAGCATGCTCCACTGTTTGCCTGTATACTTTTCAATCACTCGGCGGTTGCGAAAGACCTTCAAACCAAGGGCATCAACTGAGTCAGTAAATTCTTTTGCAGCAAAGTCCCACTTCATGAGCCGCGGACTGACAACCGCGACATCGCTATGTGCATCAAGAAAACGTGTAATTTTTTCCAAACAATCAGGCTGCAAAACCATGTCTTGGTTCAACAAGACAATATAATCACTTTGCGTTTTTTGAAACAGAATATTATGGCCACCCGCGAAGCCACTATTCTCCGGATGCTCAATCAACTCATACTGAACAGGAAAATTGTTCAGTTCTTGTTTCATTGCCTGGGCCATTCCATCGCTGGAGGCATTATCTAAAATATAGAACTTCCAATCGTGAAATATCTGTTTTCTTAGTGATTCAAACAAAAATGGGACATACTTTGAGCCATTCCAGGTGACCAGATGTACAGACAACTTTGCCATATTATTTCTTTACTACTCGCTCGCCTACCCATGCCATGCCGATAGCGAGCGGACGAAGCAACGCAATCCACATCCACTTGTACCACGGCTCCCACTTTTGCCAATAGGTCAACATGCTCTTGGTAAAATTTTTCTGCTTCCACACTGTATCACGCTGCTTAAAACTTTGGCCGACATAGTCCACACAGGTGATACTTGGAGTATACATCACCTTCAGACCTTGTCGAAGAGCCTCTCTGCAAATATCCACATCCTCATACCAAATAAAATAACGTGGATCAAATGCCCACCCCAACTTCTCAACAAAGTCACGGCGCATGAGCATGAACGACCCACGAACACTATCCACGACTTGTTCCCGGTCCGAGTCAAAATCTGTCATGTAGTAGCCATCCAAGAGATGTGGAAAAACATGCGGAAGTTTCAAAAGAAGCGCTACCTGTTCCCACAGGCGCGGAAAACGCCGCGGAGTTGCGTCTTTGTTAAGATTGCCATGTTCATCTACTAATTTCGGGCTAACAATGGCGACTTCCGGATGGTCTTTCATCCAAGAGACAATGCGGTCCAGACTCCCTGGCTCCACCCGCATGTCCGGGTTTAAAAACAACAGCCACTCACCTTTGGCTTGCTTTAATGCCATATTATTGGCGGTTGCAAAGCCATTTTGTGTGTTTTCCAAAACAAGGACTTCCGGGAACTCAGAACGGATAAGAGATACAGTTCCATCTTTTGAACCGTTATCAACGACAATCTCCTCACATGACAAACTTGTGCAACCTGCTTTCACTGAGCGGATCTGTTCGCCAATCAGCTTTGCGGAGTTCCAGGTAACTGTGATAACAGATAGGTCCATAGCATCTACAAAATTAAGCTCTCTTCAGCAATAGTTGTACCGGTACGGTTGCTGTCTGAAGGAAGAATATACACATCAGCGCCAAAATCATCTTGATCCACCCACTCAGCTTTTTTCTGAAGCACTTGTTCAAACGGAGCACAGGCATGGCACTCCTCAGAGCCGGAAGGACAAGTAAACTGCTTGTTCAACCGGGCCAACTTAATTTTTCTGGCCACATGCAATACTTGTTGTTCTGCTTCTGCAATAGCCGGTAGCGTCTTGTCTGTTAAAAAGTCACTCGAATCCAAGTACCAGTAACTGGCTTTCTTCACCGGCCACTTTTGGCAGTTGTGGACTAGCAACAGATAGATTGGAAGTTGCAACGATCCCTCATTCTCATAGTTCTTGCCTGTTTTAAAGTCGATAATATGCACGGCCTCTTCTTCGGGGAGATACTCAAGCCAATCAATCTTCCCGCACAATATAATTTCTTCTTCTTCGGATAACCAAAAATGCGGCAGGTCATCTTGAATTTTCACTGCACGATTGGCAATCGGGCCCGGGTGGTTGAAAACCCGCGCAATCATCTCTTCTCCACGTCTACGGTAGCGGTACTCTGTTTGTTCATCAACAAATCCCCCACGCTTGCCGGAGATTTTTTTCCAGGCGGCTGCGTAGCGCTCCGGAAGGGGGGTACGAAAGCGATCTTCTGTTTTCAGTGAGGAAAGGGCCTCCAGGGTCTCATGAACCGCCTGGCCCAATGCCAGGGCCGGGTTCATAATCTTCATCTTGCGGTTTGTGACCGGGTCCTTGTAGATGTTTTTCAAAAAATAACTCCGCGGACAGGTGAGATAGTCACTAATAGAGCTATGTGATACCCACGTGGCTGCGAACTTGTCTGGCATACGGGTAATATGAGGAAAACGACTCTAGTGTAACACTAGAGTTGCCGATTGGACAACAGGGGCATCCTAAGCTGCCAGGTCCTTTAGTAGATGAGAAAATTTCTGCCGTAACTTGGCAATCTTTGGGTCAATGATAAACTGGCAATACGGTTCTCCTTGGTTTCGGTCGTAATAGTCCTGGTGGTACTCTTCAGCCGGATAAAATACATCAAGAGGCTTCAACTCGGTGACAATTGGTTTTCCAAATACTGCGTCATCACGTAACTTTTTCATAAATATTTCGGCTTCTGCTTTTTGTTCACCGGTTGTATACAAAATAATCGAGCGGTACTGTGTGCCAATATCGTTTCCCTGTCTATTTAATGTGGTGGGATCATGCGTGGCAAAAAAGACAGAAAACAAAACATCGACTGTGTGCCAATATCGTTTCCCTGTCTATTTAATGTGGTGGGATCATGCGTGGCAAAAAAGACAGAAAACAAAACATCG
>MFQB01000022.1:17045-25088 GCA_001784275.1 Candidatus Magasanikbacteria bacterium RIFCSPHIGHO2_02_FULL_47_14 | reverse complement strand
AAGAAGGAACCGGGATTGTGCATACAGCTGTTATCTACGGTGAAGACGACTACAACTTGGGACTGAAGCTGGACTTGCCAATGGTGCCAATGCTCGACGAAGCCGGGGTCTTTACTGATGTCGTTCCGGAAAACATTCGTGGTCAGTATTTTAAAAAAGCAGAAAAAGAAATTAAAAAAGATTTGGAAGCGCGTGGCCTATTGTTTTCCAAAGAGCAGCATACCCACTCGTACCCACACTGTTGGCGCTGTGACACGCAACTTTTTTACAACGCGATCTCTGCCTGGTTTATCAACATCCAAAAGGTGAAAGATCGGATGATTGAGCTAAATGAAAAGATCAGCTGGTTTCCGGAACATCTCAAGCACGGACGATTTTTGAACATTTTGGAAACCGCACCTGACTGGAATATCTCGCGCAACAGATATTGGGCAACCCCGTTGCCATTTTGGCGCTGCACCACTGAGAACTGTACGAACGTCGCGTGTGTCGGAAGTGTTGCAGAGTTAAAGGCAAAAGCAACCAACTTCGAAGAGGTATACAAGTCAGAGGTGGTGCAAGAGATGGATTTGCATAAACATCTGGTAGACGCAGTGGTGTTGCGCTGTGACGCATGTAGCGGAGAGATGCGCCGCATTCCGGAAGTGGTTGACTGTTGGGTTGAGTCAGGCTCCATGCCGTTTGCCGAATTTCACTATCCGTTTGAAAATAAGGAAGTTTTTGAGAAACGATTCCCGGGTCAGTTTATTGCTGAATATATTGCACAGACACGCGCATGGTTTTACTACATGCATGCCATTGCAACATTGTTGTTCGACGAAGTAAGTTTTGAAAATGTTGTCTGCACAGGCACAATTTTGAATGAAAAAGGCGAAAAGTTGTCTAAGTCAAAGCGGAACTATACCGATCCGTGGGTGATTATCGAGCAATATGGAGTTGACGCGCTGCGGTATTATTTGATGAGCAGCACGGTTATGCAGGCAGAGAATTTATTTTTTAATGACCGTGAGGTTCGGGACATTTACAACAAAGTGATAAATATCTTGTGGAACGTAGTTGAGTTTTATCGTATGTATGTTTCCGGTACTGAGTTGCAACCGTACGACGTGCACGACAACAAACACCTTCTGGACCGTTGGATCGTCTCTCGATTGCATGAGTTGACCCGCGAGGTGACTGCGCATTTTGATTACTATGACACAGTTCGTGCAAGCCGACCTATCAAAGACTTCATCGATGACTTGTCTACGTGGTATGTCCGTCGTTCCCGTGACAGGTTTAAGTCTGGCGACGAGCAAGACAAACATGCAGCAATTGGTACACTCAGATATGTCTTGGAAAACCTGTCGAAGTTGATGGCGCCTATTGCTCCGTTTATTTCAGAAAAAGTGTACGGTGTGGTTTCAAACAGCGGCAAAAGTGTTCATCTTGAGATGTGGCCGGAGTGTGACGGCTCGTTGATCGACCAGGCAGTGTTGGAAGAGATGATTGTTGCTCGCAAAGTTGTAGAAATGGGGCTGTCACTGCGCAAAGAAGCCGGGATCCGTGTACGCCAACCCTTGCGTGAGTTGCGCGTGACGCGTGAGTTATCTCAGGAGGTAAGGCAGATCGTTGCAGACGAGTTGAATGTAAAACAAGTAAGCACTGGTGAGTTAGCGCAGGAAAATTCAGAATGGGTAAAACGTGAAGATGGCGGGCTAAGTGTTGGATTACAGATTTCTTTGGATGAGCAGTTAAGAAACGAAGGAGTTGTGCGAGAAGTTATCCGTGCGGTCAACCAAATACGAAAAGAACAAAAGTTAACACCCACTGACCAAATCGTTGTTTCTTTTGAGACGCAAGATCAGTCGGTGCGATCGGTGGTGTTGGCTGCTGCTGATGAGATAAAAAGACAAGTGGTAGCACAAAAAGTTGTGGAAGGCGTAGGAGAGATAGCAGTGGAAGAAGTGGGCATAAAAATTGCAGTACAAAAGATATAGCATACAAAATAAATGGATGGCCCGGGTACCCGGGCTGTTTTTATATTGACGAAACTCCTGGTATATGATAGGTAATCTGTACCTATCACACGAGCCCGCCGGCAGGTGCGGGCAAGGAGGAGGCAGATGAGTGCCAATTGGGCGATTCGGACGGTCGAAGCGATGCGGGATCTGCTCGCCATTCTCGGGCGCCACCCGACCTTCGCGATCCTCGTCAACGATGGGGGCGGGCTGGTCATCGGGGCGAGCCACGAGCTCGAGCCCGGACAGGAGCGGTGGCTGCGCGGACTCGGCAGTCCCATCAACGAGGTGACCAGTGCGGTCCTGGGGGGCGCGTCGGTGGGGGTGAAGGGCCAGCACATGGGCCTCTACCCGCTGCGCGACGGCAAGAATGGACCGGTCGTCGGAGCTCTGGCGGTCTCGCCGATCTCGACCATCGAGGACGGACGGGACGAGACGCTGAAACTGGCTGCGGCCCTGGGTCGCATCCTCGCCGACGCCCTCGCGCACCAGGACCTGGCCGACAAGGTCGCGTACGACCGCGTCCGGGCCGGCGACGTCTCCACCTGCGAGAAGTAGAGGGGGCGTATGTCGGTCCTGATCGCGGTCCTGGGGGTCGTGTCCGTGGGCTGCTTGCTCTGGGCGCTCTCGCTCAGGCGGCGGCTGGTCGAAACCACCCGGGCCATGGAGCACGCCGCGTGCGAAGGCCGGTTTCTCCTGGACCTCTGGCAGGTCCTCTTGGAGGAGGTCGAGCTGCCGGAGCTGCTCCGGCGGGCGGCGCATTACCTGGAGCGCGAGCTGTGCCCCTGCCAGCCGGTCGCCCTCTTCATCGCCGAAGGAGAACGGCTCGAGATGGCCGCTTGGAAAAACCTGGGAGAGAGGGAGATCGAAGTCGCTTTCCGTTCGCTGACTCACCCGGACGATCCGAATGCACGGTTTTTGTTCAGCCATCAAGAAGCCGTCTATCTCAACGCGCGGGCTACGGCCTTCCCAATCATGATCGACTGGGGCACACAAGACAAGCGCTTGGTCATCGGCGCCCTGGCTTTGCCGGCCAGGTCAGAGGACCGGAAGCTGATCGACGAGATCTGCTTCGCCCTCGGCATCGGCATATCTCGCGCGACCGCCTTCATGCTGGTCCGTGATCAGCGAGATGCAGAGCAAGCGCGTGCTGAGGCAGTCTTGGCAGAGTTGCGCGGCAGGCGACCTGGCCCGGGTCGACGCGGACAGCCACATCGTCGTCACTAGGCCCCCACCGTCGGCGGCCGTCCATCGGAGGATGGCGTGCACAGAACCACGTTCTTGTGCACGCCGACCAATTTTTGTTTTGGTTCCCAACCCATCTTTCAACCAAGCCAAAAACTGGTCACAGTTGACAAAATCGACTGGTTGAACTATACTAAGGCTCGCAGATATGAGTCATATCAGTTGTACAACCGACGAGCCAGACAGTATTTTGATTAAAAAGCATTCCCAAAATTGCTAAATAAAAGCTATCTTCACGATAGCTTTTATTATTTGTATGCCCAAAAAAACACAAACCTCTGAATTTCACGGAAAAACAATTTTGTTGGTTCATGCCGGGACCGAAGGGAAGTATTTTATTGCAAAAAGACTACACCAGCTCGGACTGCGTGTGGTTTGTCTTAACCGTGACCGTGTTGCGGCACTGGATGAGTACGTTGACGAATGGATTGTTGCTGACCTGAGTAACTCTGCGGAAAGTCTCCAGGCCATTAGAACGTTCCTGGCATCCAAACCAGAGTTTAAGTTTGATGGCGTAGTCACTTTTTGGGATGAGGCAGTTCTTCTTACCTCACGCATTGTTGACGCCTTTCATCTTATCGGGATTCCTTCTCGGGTAGCCGAGACAGTAAAAAATAAATTTATTTTCCGTAATTTTTGT
The DNA here is from genome assembly GCA_001784275.1 of Candidatus Magasanikbacteria bacterium RIFCSPHIGHO2_02_FULL_47_14. Classification (GTDB taxonomy): domain Bacteria; phylum Patescibacteriota; class Patescibacteriia; order Magasanikbacterales; family UBA922; genus MFQB01. The sequence continues at coordinate 21,203 of MFQB01000022.1, read as the reverse complement.
GAGAAAGGTGGGCTTCCTGCTCCAAAACACCATATTTTGCATAGCAAAAAAGATATTCCATCTCTTGAAAAAAAATTGAGTTATCCAATGGTAATAAAGCCGATGTATGGTGCAGCTAGTGCGTATGTGGTAAAGGTTTTTGACCGTCAGGACTTGGAAGAAACATACGACTATGTCAAGAACAACATGAAGTCTTTTTGGTTGGCTCCAGAGTGGGAGAGTCTGGAAGTTTTTGTTGAAGAATATATCGATGGGGACGAGGTCGATATGGACATCCTTCTTCAGAACGGTAAAATTAAGTTTTATTGTATTTCTGATAACTTTAACAAAAGCCGTGAGAAATTTTTTGTCGACAGCGGGCAGTCGCTTCCTTCGAGTTTGCCGGTTGATCAACAAAACGCTCTTATCAACATGGCGGAAGAAATACTGGAAAAGCTTGGTATTCAAAATGCCTGCATTCACTTTGAGGCAAAATATGCAAAGAATGGTCCGTACCCAATTGAAGTAAATATGCGGATGGGTGGTGACTATGTGTATTCATATGTTAAAAGTGCTTGGAAAGTTGATCTTGTCGAGTCCGCAGCAGCGATCGCTTTGGGGATATATCTTAAAATTGATAAACCGGAAAATCCGTATCAGTATATTGTGGGTTGGGATCTGCAACCGGAAGCCTCCGGCATGCTCACTGCTTTGGAAATTTCCCCGGAACTTAAGAAAAAGTCTTATCTTGAAGAAAAATATATAGTGCGAGAGGTGGGAGACGCTATCCTGAGACCGCCTGAGGGATATGACAGCCTTGGTTGGCTCACTGTTTCAGGTAATAACTTGCTTGACGCAAAAGATAACCTGGAAGAGGCCATTTCCATGATCAACTATAAAGTTGTCGAATTTGACGAAGAGTCTGCTTTGGGCAAAACAGCTCGAAAGAATACCTTATCAACAGCCATTATTAAGAAAAATTTACTTTTGCAGGCTGAAAAAATCGAACGTGTTCGCAGGGTGGCTACAAAGAGCCAGCGACAGTTAAAAATAGGTATTGCAGGAAATAAAGTTCATGGCGGTTCAAAATCGGCGAAGGGGGCAGCTCCTCTGACAAGCCTGATTCGAGAAGTTCTTGAGGCACGGGGATATGAAACAGTTGTATTTGACTTTAATAACCTGGCCAAGGCCTTTGCTGAGTTGCGCACAAGTGGTGTAGACTTTATTTTTAACGTTACTGATGGACTGGATAATGACAGCCGCTTACAGCCGCAGGCCGCTGCTTTGCTCGAAGCTCTTCAGATTCCTTTCACCGGAACAAGCTCAACCAACTTGTCTTTGTGTCGTGACAAAATAAGACTCAAGAAGTTATTTTCTTATCATGACTTGCCGACGCCAGCATGGGACTACGCATATACAGAGAGTGACTCGATCGACGACAAGTTACGGTACCCGCTTCTCGTGAAGCCAGGGAATGCGGATGACTCAGTTGGTATTTCCAACGCATCGGTCGTAACTGACAAGAAGATGTTGCGTAAACAAATGGCCCACATTATAAAAAACTTTGCCCACGCCGTCCTTGTGGAAGAGTACCTTGATGGCGATGAGTATGAGGTTTCAATTATTGGTAACGACGAGGGCAATATACAGGTATTACCTCTTACCCGTTCCATATTTACAGCCATGCCCAAGGGGTACTGGCATATTTACCCTGAAGAAAAGAGACTGGCGTCTTCTCCTGTCTATAAAAAAATTACTCGACAGAACCCATTGCGTGACGTAAGCCCAAAGTTACAGTCACTTATCACTGAAATAGCTCTTGATGCATATAAGATAGCGCAATGTCGTGACTACGGACGTGTGGACATTCGGCTGGATAAAGAGGATAATCCCCACGTTTTGGAGGTTGATCCGAACCCTCCACTAAGTGCTGATTCTGAATTTGTAAAAGCAGCAAAAGTGGCAGGTCTTGATTACGGCGATCTGTTGGAAGAGATAATTGCCACGGCTACGCAAAGATACCAAAAAATTCCTTATTGGTTTTAGTCACAACTCCGTTTATTATAGTGCGTATATATCTATGGCCTTAGAATTTAAAAAAGTCTTAATGGAAATGAAGCCGTCAAAAATTCATCGTGGGGGAGTTGGATTATTTGCTACTGTAAATATCAAAAAAGGTGAGTTTGTTGATAAAGGCATTTCAAAAAAAGAACATCAAAAAGTGACTCCGTGGAGTGAGCTAAAAGAGCAGTCTCCTCTCATTCGTCGTCTTGTCAGAGATTTTTGTATCGGGATACCTGATGGTTTCCGGCCGCCTGCAGACTTGGATTTTAATCGCTTACCTATATCCTGGTATTTTAACCACTCGTGTAATGGAAACTTGGGGTTTGACGAACATGGAGACTTTGTTGCATTACGACCAATTCGTAACGGCGAAGAGCTCACCTATGACTACGGTTTGGCAGAGTCGAATCCCAAGTTTAGAATGCCGTGTCACTGCGGAACGAAACAATGCCGCAAAGTGATTACCGGTAACGACTGGAAAAATAAAGAGTACCGACAAAAACATATTCATGAGCTTATTCCTATTTTGCGTGAACGTATAAAAAGAGCTCCGTAAGACTGGTTTTTTAGAACTATTTTATGTCGGTCGAGTCTCAGTTTGGCATAGATTTTCGTCCCCCGGACGAAAATCGTTTGGACATACTTGATAAAAGTAAAGTAGTTCCACCAGCGGTAGTTGCTGGGCGTGAAGCGCGAGCACGTTTGAAAGAAGAAGTAGAACAAAAAGAGTGGCCGCCACTCCCGACAAACGTAGCCGGCATTGAAGATTTTTTTGAAGTCGCTACTCAGACAGTATCGTCTGTGTGGAGTGAGCGGGTAGGTGGAAGTCTGCAAGAGTTAACCACTTCTTGGTGTGCAGAAATTCCTGATAACGAAAAAAATGCACCACTCTTGCAAGTACTCAAAGACCCTGCAACCTTAGAAACAAAGTTGGCCATACACCAATTTGGCATTCTCGAGCCTTTGCGCGACATTTTGCCAAATGCGTGGCTTACTCTTGTGCAACTCGCCTCAGAAAGACAGTTGGCGACAGTAGTGTTGGCACGACACTGGCTCAAAGAGGTTCCAGTTACAGAACGAGAAGTTTGGGCGCAAAAGATGGGCCTCGACAGTTTTGCTGAAGTGGATCTCATGGTAAATGGTGCCGAGTTATTTGGTAAATTCATCGACCAGGCTTACATTAAACAAGTGGAGTTAGCGATTGCTCCGCATGGTCGGGAACAGTCTCCGATGGCCGAGGAGGCTGCACTGGGCCCAGGAGATGTTTCAAAAGATTTCCACCAGGGTCTTAAGCACCTTTATGACGTAGCCATCCCTGAAGGAAAGGTTGACGTGAAGTCATATTCTGAGGTGTTTGCCTTTGAGTGGCCACGTCTTGTCGCAGCGATGCGCCGTCTTGGAGATAAGGTTTCAAAACTTGTTGCAGACAGGGCACTGGGTGCCAAGTATGCTCAGCTTCCGGATTATCTGTATCTGTGTGCTGATACATACGGATCGCCGTCAAAAAATCCTGACGAAGTGGCAACACAATGGCAAGAGTTACTGTCCGCTTTTCATAAACTCATGCTTGATGGGTGCCCATTTATGTTGGTTCCGCAAGCCACTCCAGCAGTGGCAGACGCTGCAAATAAGGTTGACGTGGAACTCCGTTTAGGATTCCGGACTCGTGAGTCACTGGAGTTGGAAGAGAAGTTAGAACAATTTTATGAAGTAGTAAAGGATATCTCTGCGGAAGAGACGCCATTTTTGGAAAAACCTTTTGTACCGCCCAAAGTTTTTTCGAACCATCAAGCCTTTGCCTTTGGACCTAACTTATACTGGATGACTCGTGGTGAAGAAGGAGTAGAGAAAATCGTTGCCCACACCAACGCAGTGCGTGACGTGGCGCGCACTACGGCTTTGCCCGCATTGCGTAAGGTGTTTGAAGGAGACCTGGATGAAGCCGACTATGACAGAGCTGCGGTGGTAGACAACTGCTTGCATGAGTGGGGACACATGATTTTGCCCAAAGAAGACGCTGCTGTACGAGCAAGAATTGGGGCGACCCCGGAAACCGACGTGGCCGAGGAGATTAAAGCCGATAGCGGCAACATGAAGATTGTTCATCGAGCACTG
>MFQB01000022.1:4751-17011 GCA_001784275.1 Candidatus Magasanikbacteria bacterium RIFCSPHIGHO2_02_FULL_47_14 | reverse complement strand
TTCGTGCTAAGTTGGCTGACCTGTGTGACTATCTGGCAAATAAATCCGGTGAACTGGGTACAAGTGGGGAGCGATATTTTACTACCGGAGTAGCAATTATTTCTGAACTTTTGGAGCAAGGGCACATAGTTCCCAGTGGCGATCGTTATCGAGTAGTAGACGACCGAGCTACCATCGCGGCAATCGCAGAGTTCCATGATAGATTTTTAAGTTTGTATCGTACCGGTTCTCCTGCTGAGCTTGCTCAGTTTATCGCTGCTGTCCGGTCAAAAAGTACTCAAGAACCAGCGGCTACTTTCATACGAAAGATACGAGCCTAAGTTACCACCCCTTTACGAATCTGCATAAACTGGTATATTGCTAGTACCTATTTCTTAAATAACACACCTTATGATGGCTGTGAAACAAATATTTGAGCTTGGTCTCAAACTTGGTATGGAGGCTGATCCGCGCGGTAAAAAGATTATTGATCGCTATCTTGGGCGACAACAAAAAGAATACGATGACCTCAAACCTTCGGACAAAAAATATTTTGACAAGGATCGTTTGACAAATCCGTACCCTGATTGCGCAATTCACGTTGATAACGGTAAAAAAAACGTGAAACGAGTGTTGGCCGGTATCGATATTACGGCTGCAGAAATTTTACTTGCAAGTCAGTTAAACGAACGGGGACAGGCAATTGACCTGGTTATCTCTCACCATCCCGTTGGTAAGGCGTTGATGAACTTGCAGGATGTCATGGAACTTACTGCCGACGTGTATGAACAGGAAGGAGTACCGGTGCACGTTGCGGAGAAAATCATGGAAGAGCGGAGAAAAGAAGTTGGTCGTGGAGTGCATCCATTGAATCATTTTCAGGCTATCGACACGGCAAAAATTTTGGGTATAAACTTCATGAGTACCCACACAATTACGGACAACATGGTGGACAAGTTTATTCGTGATATTTTGAAAAAAACAAAACCAGAAGTAATCAAAGAGGTTATCAGCACTCTGCTTTCCATACCCGAATACGACTATGCAAATCACCTTGGTGCAGGGCCACGAATTGTAAGTGGAGCACCATATCATCGGGTGGGAAGGTACATGGTGGAAATGACAGGCGGTACTAATCCGTCGAGCAAGGTGTACCAACAGTTATCAAACTATGGTATCAGCACGATTGTGGCAATGCATATGAAGGATGATTCTATGCTCAAGGCGGGTGAACATCATATGAATGTTATTCTTTCTGGCCACATGTCTTCTGACTCTCTGGGAATGAATCTGTACTTGGACGAGTTGGAGAAACGAGGAATTGAAGTCGTCCCATGTGGAGGACTAATTAGAGTGAGCCGAAATAAGAAGAAGTAATAATATGATCTTCTCCCTGCGCGGAACAGTTGCCTATGTAAACAAGCAGACGGTTGGGGTTGAAACCGCAGCAGGTATCGGATATGAGGTAACGTTGGCGCGTGTTAGTGGAATTGCACGCGGTCAAGAAATATATCTCTACACGTATTTTAAGGTGAGTGACTCGTCCCAAGAGTTGTTTGGGTTTCAGACACTGGAAGAAAAAGGTTTTTTTGAGATGTTATTGACTGTGCAGGGTGTAGGCCCAAAAACCGCGATGCACATCTTATCCTTGGGAGCGCTGTCAGACCTGCAAACTGCCATTGTACGAGGGGACGTTCCGTACCTAACTTCCATACAAGGTTTGGGCAAAAAAATAGCCGAACGTGTGGTGGTGGAGCTGAAAAATAAGTTGAGTGCTGCGGGGAGTGAAGCCGCTGTTGTCGACAGTGGTGTACTCAGCGAAGTTGTGGACGCCCTGGTCGGGTTTGGCTACTCCAGAGAAGAGGCAAAAGAAATGGTCTCGGGTGTGGATACCGGTGGGCGCAATACGGAAAGTGTGTTAAAGGCAGTTTTGCAACGAAAAAAGTAAATACCAAGATTATGTTTCCAGATAGGTTTCGTTCTAAGGAAGAAGCTGAGGCGGCTGCGCAGTTTCAGGCAGAGACGGATGTAAAGAGAGCCATGGACACAGGAGAATTCAATGAGAGTCCAGATTTTGAGCAACACTCTGCATATTTGTTTGCTATTTTGTTTGAAATGGGAAAGTACCCGGCGTTGGATGGAAACATGCCTATCAAAACTCAGATCCGAGATTTTGCAGAAGATATGGCCAAGCGAGAAGACAGAGACCGAGCAGAGAAGGTGGAGTTGGGGACGTTGTGGGATGACCTTGGTGCAGTAATAGAAGAACGACGGGAGTTGAAAGCCGCTTAAGACAGATAAAAAACACCCCGCAACGCGGGGTGTTTTTTTGTTACAAACTAGAGCGTGGCAATGCTCGCGACCTGGTCGCCTTCTTCTTTAAATCGCATAATCCGGACCCCTTGAGTGGCGCGGCCAAGTGTTGAAACTGTCTTTAATGGAATACGAACGACCTGTCCTTTAATGGAGATCAACAACAAGTCCTCTGAGTTTTCAGCGCTGACGATGCGTGCACCGAGAATCGGACCGGTTTTTTCTGTGACGTTCATGGTCTTGATGCCACTGCCACCGCGTCCCTGGACCTTATACTCGCCGACCTGTGTGCGTTTTCCCAAACCATGGGCAGAGACCACCAATAACTCGAGCAGGTTTTTCTTGACCAAGACGGGGTCAACGACGTCCATGCCAATCACAACGTCTTTGGACTTGAGTCGAATACCACGGACTCCGGCAGCAGACCGGCCCATGCCACGGATCGCAGCCTCTTTAAAGCGAATCGCCTGTCCCATCGCAGTAATCAACATAACGTCATCTTTGCCGGTGGATGGACGAACCCACTCAAGGAGGTCATCACCCTTTAACTTCAGTGCAATTAAACCCGAGCGGCGGACATTTTTGAAGTCTTCGAGAGCCGTCTTTTTGATAGTGCCCTGAGTCGTGACCATGACAAGGTATTTGTAGGTATTGATATCTTCCATGGATAAGATTGCCGAGACTTTTTCGTGTGGTGCAAGCTGTAAGAAGTTGACCAAAGCCTGGCCTTTGGCAGTGCGTGCTGCCTGTGGAACGTCATACGCCCGCAGTTGAAACACACGACCACGGTTGGTAAAGAAGAGCATGTTGTCGTGCGTATTGGTTGAGATCAAGTGCTCAACAACGTCCTCTTCTTTTGTTACCAGACCCATCACGCCTTTGCCGCCGCGGCCCTGGGTGCGGAAGGTATCTTCCGGTAGACGTTTGATGTATCCATCATGGGTAGCCACAATAATCGTTGGTTCATTGGGGACCAGATCTTCCATAGTAAACTCTTTGACGCCGTGAGCAACAATCTGTGTTCGGCGTTCATCAGCAAATTTTTTGCGCACGTCCTCAATTTCTTTGGTAATCATTTCTAAAATTTTTGTTCGGCTTGAGAGAATACTCTCGAGGTCGCTGATCAACTCTTTCTTTTCTTTTAACTCGTCGAGAATTTTTTGTCGTTCCAAGTTTGCGAGTTGTTGCAACCGCATCTCCAAAATCGCCAAGGTCTGTCGTTCAGTAAAATCAAACTTCTTCATCAAGTTTGTTTTAGCATCCTCACGGTCTTTTGACTTTCGGATGGTGTCGATGACTGCGTCGATTTTATCAAGCGCTTTCTTTAAGCCTTCCAAAATGTGCGCCCGATCTTTGGCGCGTTCCAAGTCAAAGGCAGTGCGACGACGAATCACCTCTTCACGATGTTTGACGTGTTCTTCCAAAATGGCCTTTAAATTCAAAATGCGTGGCTGAATTCCATCAACCAAGGCGATCATGTTGACGTGAAATGTGGTTTGCAGATCAGTCATCTGAAACAGCCGGTTCAACACTTTTTTCGGATAAGCATCTTTTTTCAGCTCAATCACAACGCGGACTCCTTCTTTGTTGGACTCGTCGCGAAGGTCTTTGATATCCTCCAGCTTTTTTTCTTGAACCAGGTTGGCAATTTTTTCAATCAATGCCGCTTTGTTCACCTGGTAGGGAACCTCAGTCACAATAATTCGGTGATAATCTGACTTCATCTCTTCAATTTCTGTTCTCGCGCGAATAACAATGCCGCCGCGACCGGTCGCGTATGCCGCAGCAATATCTCTTTTGTTATAAATAATGCCGCCGGTCGGGAAGTCGGGTCCTTGGACAAATTGCATCAACTCTTCGCCGGTCGCTTTTGGGTTTTTGATTAAATATATAACACCGTCGCACAACTCGCCGAGGTTATGCGGTGGGATGTTTGTCGCCATGCCGACAGCAATACCCATGCTGCCGTTCAATAGCAGGTTTGGAAGTTTGGACGGAAGCACTCGGGGTTCGTTGGTTGAACCGTCATAGTTTGGAGAAAAGTTCACGGTTTCCTTTTCAATATCGAACATCATCTCTTCGGCAATGGCCGAGAGTTTTGCTTCGGTATACCGCATTGCAGCGGCAGCGTCGCCGTCCATGGAACCAAAGTTTCCTTGACCAGCAACCAAAGTGTTGCGCATGGAAAAGTCCTGCGCCATGCGGACCAAAGAATCATAAATCGCAGAGTCACCATGTGGGTGGTACTTTGCCATCACGTCACCAACCACGTGTGCGGATTTTCGGAACTTTCCATTGGCTTTCAGACCCAGTCGCCACATGGAGTACAAGATGCGACGATGCACCGGCTTCAGTCCATCACGTGCGTCCGGCAAGGCGCGAGCAACGATGACACTCATGGCATAGTCCAAGTACGAGGTCTGCATCTCTTCCACTAACTGCACCGGCTCAACCCGGGCAGCTACCGGCATGTCTGACGGAGCGCTGCTAATAGTTTGTTTGCTTGTTAATTTTTTTCGTATGGCCATATGTCAATATTATCGTGCTGAGGACGAGGCGGTGGTTGTGGCAGTCGTGGTAACTGCACCCGCAGCAATAACAGATAAAGATTTTTTAATGTTTGCCTCGACAGCTTCGGAATTTTCAGATGAGGTCGGTGTCGTTGTGGCAATCGCGTTGTCAATTGAGTCTTGAATTGAGAACGAAGAAAAAATTTGAGAAACCTCTTGTTCCATTGAGCGATAGATGTCTCCTTCGGCGCTTTTTTTCTTTGTCACGTCGTATACCAGTGTTCGCATATTCAAAAACCACAATCCGATGATAAAGACGGTGACTGTGACAACACCAAACCAGAGAAGCATTTTTTTCTTTTTTTCTATTTCAGACATGTGAGATGAAAAAATTATTCTTTTGCGAGAACAACCACTCGGCTTTCTTCTTGTGGCAGGTCTTTTTTCTTGAGTATCACCTTTTTTTCCGTCTGTTCGCTTTGGATGCCCAGTTCTTTGACGAATCCATCAACGGTTTTTGCGTCCGGGTCGTTGTCGCTGTGATGGGCGATAGGAATAATCACCCGTGGTTCGATTGCGTTAATGGCTTTTACCGCTGAACGGGCGCCGTAACAGTCAAGGTCGCCAACAGGAATAAATAAGACGTCCACGCCACCAAGGACGTCGAGTTGCTGGTCTGTTAGCTCGCCAATCGCCAAGCCAAGATGGGCAACACTCATGCCCTCGGCATCTATTCGGACCATGGTGCTGCCGGGTTTATCTCCGGAGACAGCGGTCATAAGCACATTATGGATTTCGCACTCACCGGGGGTAGAGAGGATAAACGGGTTCCCGGAGACCGTGATAGACCCTTCAGCCCCCCTGGTATAGAGGACAATATCAGCTAAAAGACTCCGTGGGAAGGCACCCTTTGCCGGTTTATATGGGTCAATAAGAATTGTGACGTCTTTATCGGCCGGTTTGGTCTGAATTTTGACTGCTGTGGTCCCGAGCCAGGAAAAATGCATAGAAAAATAGCTAGTGAAATCCCGTTTATTATACGTTAAAAAGCGGGTCTTCGCAAGGGATGGCCCCTTGCCTTTTTCATGGCTCCATGTTATTATTTTTCCACTTTATACATCCCCATCGTGGGTCCTTGTGGAGCTCGCCATAAGGTAACATTTACTTTTAACTATGAGCACAACAACAAAAAAACAGGCACAGACGAGTGATTTTGCAGAACTCCTCAAAGAGCACTTCTCCCGGCTCCCAAAGTCAGGCGATATGATCGAAGGGACCGTCATCTCAGTAGAGAGCGGGGCTGTTCGCGTGGACATCAACGGTCTTATGACCGGCGTGGTCCGTGGACCGGAGCTGTTTTCAGAGTCCAGCGAATATGCCAACGTGAAAGTTGGTGAAACGGTTCAGGCAACGGTCGTGGAGCAGGAAAATGAGAATGGAGAGATGGAGCTCTCTTTCCGTGTTGCCGGCCATCAGCGTGTCTGGGATCGGGTTTTGGAATACAAAGAAAAAAGTCTGGTTGTTACCGGAAAGATTATTCAGGCAAACAAAGGTGGTTTGATGATTCAGATAGATGCCCTGACCGCATTTATGCCGGTCTCGCAACTTGCACCAGAGCACTACCCACGCGTCCCGGGCGGTGACAAAAATCGCATTTTGGAACACCTCCAACAGTTGGTTGGGCAGGGCGTGCAGGTGAAGGTGATTGATGCCAACCAAAAAGAGAACAAGATTATCGTCTCTGAGAAGGCTGTTTGGGAAGATGAACAAAAGGCGGTTCTGGAGTCATACAAGATCGGCGACGTAGTCGAAGGAGAGATCAGCGCACTGACCTCATTTGGCGCCTTCTTGAAGTTTGGCCAGGGGCTTGAAGGATTGATTCACATCTCTGAGATCGTCTGGCAGCGCATTGATCATCCAAAAGATGTGTTGAAGATCGGTCAGCGGGTGAAGGCTCAGATTATTGACCTCAACAAGTCAAAGATCTACCTCTCGATGAAGCGGCTGGTAGACGACCCGTGGAAGAGTGTGAAAGATAAGTATACGGTTGGCCAGGTTGTCTCTGCAGAGGTCCATAAGATTGAACCATTTGGTTTGATGGTGAAGCTCGATAACGATATTCACGGCTTGGCCCACATCAGTGAGTTGTCAGACAAGGCGGTCCATGATGTGAAAGAACTTGAGGGCCTGTTCACCCTTGGTGAGGCGCGTGACTTTGAGATCATCAATATCGAACCGGCAGAACATCGACTGGGTTTGCGCTTGGCCGGGCTGAAGAAAAAGAAAGCCCCGGAAGCAGAGCAAAAGGAAGAGCCGGTCGAAAAGGCTGAGACAAAGGAAGAACCTGCACAATAAAGAAGATGTAAAACCCCGCTGTTATGGCGGGGTTTTGGTTGATGAAGACAGTCTTGGCATGATATGATCCGTTTGGTTACTATTTTATACTATGTCTCGCAAAGAAATAGAGATCAACCAATTTGAAGATCCTGCCGGTGCCGTCAGTGACCAAGTAAAAACTGAGTTGCCGGTTTTTGACAATCAAGAGATGTCCGACAAAATGGAAAAACGACGCGCAAAAGAGATTGTGCCGTTTTCTGAGTGGCAAAAACAACTTGAGTCATCACAAACACTCGAGACATATCTTACTGTGTTGGAACAGATTCCACTTCTTTCAGCACCGCAAGAGAGTATCACACACCTTATTGCCCCAGGAGGTTTGCTTGATCAAATACCAACTCTGTCAGAAGAGAGCTTCCCATCTGAAGATTGGGACAGGACTCTGCTAGAGGATAGCCCCGCCAGAACGGTATATAAGTCTTTTATCTATATCGTTTTTGGAGTTGAAGAGGTTGGCGAGAAAGACAAAGAGGTGTTTCGTCAGTTGGTTTCCAGACTCCTTCGCGACGAAAGCGCCTACGTCGGGTCTCGATTTCGTCGAGATGAGGCGCCGGAAGGTTTACCGGAAGAGTGGAAATCAAATACCCATGAAGCGACGTCACAAGACAGTTGGGAGTGGGAGGAAATAGAGGCATCTGCATGGGACGACGTTGACCCCCTGAAGGGACTTATTTTTTTGGCACGAAAGCTTGAGTTGAACGGGATGGAGCGCGACGTAATCGACTGTTTTCATCATGTCCCGCCCGCCCACATAACTCGTGACGTTGCGGGGGCTCTTTCAAAGTTGGATACTCACGCAGCGGCACGAGAGCTTTTAGGGCGCATTCGTTCCACTGAAACACCGGAAGACGAAAAAGACGCCTACGGCCGTGTTCTTTATTTGTTGGAGTTGGGCCAGATTGGGATCCGTGACAACGTTGTTCAGTATCTCGATATTCAATACTCGATTCAGCATCCAACCGAAGGCAAAGATAGACGACAGGAAGTTGACTTTGCTCGGCGTATTACCGGAGACGGTAAAATAGGACTTTTTGATCCAAAAGGAGGACTTATTGGTTTTTTTGAACTTGGAGATTTTGTTGACCCCGGCCAACAGCGTCACGTGCATGTGTTGGAGGTTTCGCGGGAGCTTCTTTTTTCCGATCCCAACACCCCGGACAATATCCGGCAAGAGTTTTTGGCAGATTATTATGATTTTTATTCAAAAATATTCGGTGAAATTGGCGGGTTTCGAATGAGTGATTTAACGTTGCGTGAGCAGGTCTGGATGTATCAGTTTTGGAAAACTTCGGATGAACAGACGTGGCAGCGTGCAGTGAGGTTAAAAGAAAAATTTGGTATAGCCGGGGTCAAGACGTTTATTGCGCTTGAGCAGGGCGAAGAGATCGGGGGCCGGTTGTTGAATTTTGCGGAAAATTCAGATATACAAGAGCGCACAAAAGAACGGGTGTTTTATCTATATGATGCGCTCATTGATACACTTGATCAGGTGAAACAAGGTGTTATTCAAAAATTTGTTCACGGCGGCAACGCTGTACCGAGGGAACAAGTTGACAGTGTCACAACTCAGATAGCCAAACGAGCGTACCGGTTGTTGCATAGGTTTACATCCGGTGAGCTTGACGAGTCACAGATACAAGAAGAGTTGTCAAAGGTCAACAAAGATGTGATCCTGTTTGCGTCGGTGTTTCGGGGCGTATTCCATGCTGACGAGATAAAAGATTTTGCAGAAATCCAAGGGATTGATTTCGAAATGGTCTCACCGAATTTGCTGTCAGGTACGGATAAGCAGCAGATGCAAGATATGTTGGTTAAAAATAATACCGGGAGAGATGGTACTCTGGGTCCGTTTGCCGAGACAGTAGTGTTGCCGGGGTTAAAGAAATCATTTATAAATGAAGAAAATAGATTTTTTGTTCTTCGGCAAAATGGAAGTGTGATTGCTTACTATCGTATGCAAGATCGCATCGAAGAAGAAGATACGTACTTTGGGTCGTTTAACGTTGATACAGATGCAACCGGAGCAGGGCTTGGAACGGTTCTTATGCAAAAACAATTTCACCGTGAGGCAAAGAACCGCAAACTCGTTGCGAATGTGACTGTGCTTAATCCGGCCGCAGGGGCGTATGTAAATCAACATGGGTTTGTGATTACACAGTTTTTGTCCAATGTGGCAAATACAGGAACTGACGGATTTGAGATTGTCCGTGACGACAGAAAAGGGCATACGTTTTTTTCCAAACACGAAGGTGCTGCGCCGATACGGCCAGATTTGGTCATTAAAGAATCGTTTAACTTAAAAACACAACGAGACACCTTTGTAAAAGCAATGGAGGAGAAGGTCAACTCCGGCGAATACGTTGTGACGAATTACTCGATTGATCCAAGAACAGGGAAGTGTTCGTGTGTATTTGAGAGAGTTGCCCAAAGCGCTCAGACGCCTGACGTCGCCACAGAGGAACTCCCGTCAGTGGCTGCTTGAGCCGGCACTGTTTTTGTCCAAAGATAGTCAAATATACTTTTTTGGTAGTCGTAAATGTGTTTGTCTTGGATGATAAGACCGGTCAGAGATTCAGACGTGAAGGTGGTGTAGGAAACACGATCATCATACAATTCAATAATTGTATGACTAAAAAGACCGGGTATATCTTTTACGAGCCGTGTTTCAGTCAGAGTATTGTCATAGTTTGATAAAAATTTTCTGCTAAAGGGTGAGTCTACAGTGACGGCCTTTTTTTTAATTTGGCGTTTTTTGCGTTCCGCAATATATGTTTCGTTGATTGGTCCTAAATATTTAATAAAATGCTCCAGGTCGCCCATAGTATAGATTTCTCCTTTGGTATCCAGTGAGTCCCATAAAACCTCTTTTATCCCGTCGATTCCTTCAAAAAAACGTACACCCGGTTTATTGGATGCCAGGTTGTAGGCGCCGGTGAGCGAGCGGACAGTCTCTTTCACCTCTCCCTCCAAAAGCGCGGTTTCGCGCTTTTTTTGCTCAATAAGTTCAAAAAGCTTGTTTGGGTGCCCGGGCTTGTAAAAGGCGTGCCTGCCCTGTTTGCGATACCCGACATAGTCTTGGGCAACCAAAAGGGTGAGGGCGTCGTAGACGCTTGCTCTGGAAAGAGTCGTCTTTTCCAGTATCTGCGGGACAGTAAGCTCTCCGTTTTGAATAAGAACCAAGTAAATCTCGGCGACAACCGGTTCCATGCCAGCGGCGATGAGGGTATCAGTACTGGTTGCCATATTTGACTTTTTTATCTAAAGTTAGCCAAATTTTATGAAAGTTCCTGGAAGAATATGCTGGGAAAAGATGTCTTTTTTCTCTAAACATAGCCCTAGTATAGCAGATATGGCAGAATATGTCAAGTATTTGTTGGACAGTTTATTTATATATAAATTTGGCTAAAATATAACTAATTTAAGATAATAATTTTCTAGTTTCCACCCAAGTATTGACTTATTTGCCAAAATCATGTATACTATCTCGTTACGCTAGAAAAAGGCAGACAAGTCCGGAGCGGCGTACCGAACCTTACAACCTAAGAACAGTCTACTTCAGGAAGGAGAGAGCCGGGGGTAGACATATCAAGAACAGACTAAGGGAAACAAGGGTCCTGTGTCTGGCAATAGAAAAACAGTAAATAGAAGCTCTCTCCACACAAGAGAGCATTTTTGTTTCGACAGACGAGCGGTTATGAGGCCCACTCATCTGTCGACGCAAGTTTGGTCCGCGAGTCGGTTCGTCTCCACGCTTGTTGGGAGATGAACCGGTCGCGGACATCATAACACGCGATTGACAGTTTGGTTCTTTACCTCACCATTATTCGGTGCTTGTACCGATCGCCCGAGAAAGGAAGGAGAGAGACTTCTTCCGGCGAGAGGTTCACACCATCTCGTACCCTTTGGGCCTCTTCGGAGACTCAAAGATGCTTCCCGACTCAGTCGGGAAGAGGCGGCAGAGAATGTGGACGCAGTTGACGAAAGTCGATAGCGACCCTCTCGTGGCAGCCCTATCTTGATACGAGATCGAGATAGTACCGAGTGCGCCTTCTCTTCACTGAAATTCGCCGTCTGGCGGATGGAGGTGGAGAGAAAGGCACTCTGTATTACACAGAGCGTTCTTTAAAAGCTAGGAGTTTGGAAGTTTGCAGCGAGTGTGCTTGGCGAGATGTTTGATTTGCATGTCGTGTCGGTCGGTCTTTGAGTGAAGTGAAGCATATTCGGTGTCGAGTTTGGTGTATAACTTTAGCGTTCCATCGATGTGGTTCATGAAGCGGGATTCGAATTCAGTAAATTTGTTTTCTAATTCAGTCTTTGTGACCATTTCGTCTTGCATGAATCGGACGATTGCCAAGACGTCATCGAACTTGTCTGTGAACTTTTTGTCCAACGCATCAAATTTAACATTGAACTTAGTATCCAGTGCATTGATCACGCCGGATAACTGCGTACTGAACTTTTTGTCCAATGCGTCGATGGTATTAACCAACTGCGTACTGAACTTTTTGTCCAGCGCATGAATTGCATCGAGCACTGCTGTCTGCGAAATATCTTTTGCCATAGACCCCTCCTGATTAAAAATACTGATGAGGGTAGTATACCGGCCGAGTTTTGCAGGGTCAAATGTGGATAACAGTTTATTGAACCTCTGTGAAGATAATACATCTTTAGAGAGGTCCAATGAACCACCACCACTCGTCGGCTCGCCATGGCTGACGAGTTTTTCAAGGAGAGACCATGGCCTGCACCATCGTCCAAAGCGGCTTCGACTACATCCAGACCCTCCGGCGACAGGCCGCGGCCGGCTGCCCCCGGGCGGCCCGGCGGCTGCGCGACCTCCAAATGGGCGCGCAGCGCGCCAAGAAGGCGTCGGGTAAGTCGAAGTCCGAAAAGGCGAAGAAGGCCGCCTAAAACGCCTTTCCCCAATCACTCTGAGGGGTCACCAATGAGTGGATGGCAGCGATCCGCAGCTGCATGCACCGGTTCGGCGAAAAGTGTGCACACACCCATCGCCGCTCCGAACACCATTTCAAAAGATTGAAGTGGTTGAGGAGAAAAACA
>MFQB01000022.1:1004-4745 GCA_001784275.1 Candidatus Magasanikbacteria bacterium RIFCSPHIGHO2_02_FULL_47_14 | reverse complement strand
AAAGATAGTAACAACTGATGTTTCTTTTCGGTCGTGGAAAGAAAAACAGTCGCTACTACAACAAGAAAGTCCCGACGTCGTCGGGATGTATCGGCAGCGTACGAAATGTGGTGTAGAGAGTGATGGTCATTACAATTTAAGTTCAAACAATAAACATCATCGCGATGTCTGTCTTTGTTGGTGATAAAAGCATGTAAAAAGTGCGTGTTTTTGTAACCAACAAAGGAGGCACCGGTGGTGATGATCAGAGGCCCGTGAAGAGCGGGCCACGACTCCGGACCTAAATAGAAAAAGGCGCAACGTTCGCGTCAAATAGGTCCGGACTGCCCGCCGCAGCAATGCCGACGTTTGGCAGTTGCTGCAAAAGAGGTAAGAGCGCTCCGCCCGGGGCACCTCTTTGGAGATGGCAACCGAATGGAGGTAGCGGCCATTCGGACTCCACGCTTGAAATCTAATTGATACGTCTACAGCGCAAAAATCAACCTGCCCAATGTGGCAACGACATGCGCTGACGTTGAGAAAAGATCAAAAAGCAAAAGCTCTCTGTTCCGAAGCGCGTCATCTTCGGAAACAGTATCCGGCCTTCTGCCGTCAGGAGTGAATAAATCCATTATGGTCAGGACGGATTGGATCATGATGGTATGGCGTGGTTGTGTTGCGTCGTTGCTTTTGTCAGATTGACACCCTGACAAGGCAGATACATTAACACAAACTCACACGGAGTGTACCTGATCCGTGTGAGTTTTGACTTCAGGGACGGAGGAAGCGGGAATGCATATTCTCAGCTGATAAGGGTGTGGGCGGCCACCTGACAAAAACCGCTCCGGCTCTGCCGAGACAACTGCGTGAAAGGTAAATCCTGAGCAGTCGTGCTGCAGAGCGGCTGTTCAGAATGGACGGTGACGCGTCCACAGAGGCCGGTACTTTCGTCAAACGAAAGGAACCGCGCATAGTCCTTGGGGAGTGTGGTTGATCTTCCCTCGTATGTCACAACCCTTGCGTGCGAATGCGGAAGATTGGGTATCCCGCAAGACACGTGAGCCCCACGGTTGATCTGGTCGGTGGCGGGCCAAACCACCGACTGAGTCAGTGTGTGACCTACCCAAGGTCACAGCTCTGGCCACTCAAAGCGTGGTATGCACACCGTACATTGGGTGAGGCGTGAACCCTGCAGCCGGTCTGCAGGGTTGGTGTACATGGCGTCTGGCGAGCGCCCTGCGATGCACGCAGAAAAACCGCGTTTCAGTTCCTGTCCTGCGGGACAGAGGAAGAGCGGACTGAGATTGGTTGAAGCCTCAGGGTACCCTAGGTGGCGGAAAGCTCCTGCCGCGACAAACCCTGAAAATGATCTAAAAAAACAAACCGAGGGAGGGGAAAATGGGTAACAAAAAGCCCCCTCGCACCTCGCGTCAGGTCGTGCACCTCTTCGGAGAGTGTACGGCGGATGCGGCGGTTCTCGGGGGAAAAGGCGCGGGACTCGCGCGGCTGGCAGCCCTCGGGCTGCCGGTGCCGCCGGGTTTTACGGTGACCACGACCGTAGCCCGCGCCTTCAGACAGCACGCCCGCTTGCCCCGGCGGGTGTGTGAACAGTTGAAACGGGGTATCGTTCAGCTCGAGCGGCAGACCGGCAAGGTTTTCGGTGACCCCGAGAACCCGCTGCTGGTCTCGGTCCGCTCGGGCGCGACCGTGTCCATGCCCGGCATGATGGACACGGTCCTGAACCTCGGCCTTTCCGAGCTCGTGGTGCTTGGATTGGCCGAGGAAGATTCTCGGTTCGCGTGGGACTGCTACCGTCGGTTCCTCGGCATGTTCGGGGAGACCGCCCTCAACATCCCGCGCGAATCGTTTGAGGATGTCCTTGCTACGGCCAGGCAACTGGCCGGGGTAAGCGAGGACAGCGAGCTCTCGGCTGAGATGCTCGAGATGGTGTGCGAGGACTTCCGAGCCGTCATCGAGAAGCAGACGGGCCGTCCGGTGCCGGATGATCCGTTCGAACAGCTGGAGCTTGCGTTGATCGCGGTTCTCGAGTCCTGGGACTCGCCGCGCGCCAAAGCCTACCGCGAGGCGCACGACATCCCCGGACATCTGGGGACTGCGGTCAACATCCAGGCCATGGTTTTCGGCAACCGTGGCCACGACTCCGGCACCGGAGTCGTTTTCTCCCACAACCCCTCCACCGGTCTGTCGGGCCTGTGGGGGGAGTTCTTGCCCAATGCCCAGGGCGAGGACGTGGTGGCAGGGGTACGCACGCCCTTGCCGATCGCCGAAATGAAGGCGTGGAACTCCGACATCCATGCCGAGCTCGACCGGATCGTGCGAGAGCTCTTCGTTGACCTGAATGACATGGTAGACGTCGAGTTTACGGTCGAGCAAGGGCGACTCTACATACTTCAGGTTCGCGCTGCCAAGCGCACACCGGTGGCCGCGGCAACGTTCGCGGTCCACCAGGTGTGGGCCGGTAAGTGGACCAAAGAGGATGCTGCTCGGCGGGCCAGCCGACAGCAAGTGGAGTTGCTCAACCGTCCCGGGTTTGAGCCCCAGGCTCTGGCCACAGCCGTTGAAACACGGCTTCTGGCTAAGGGTCTGCCGGCCTCTCCCGGGGCGGCAGTCGGTAGGATCGTTCGTACCTCTGAGGCAGCGGTTTCGGCCGCGGCCAACGGGGAGCGGGTGGTCCTGGTGCGGCCCGACACCACCCCCGATGACTTGCCGGGCATGCTCGCTGCCGTCGCCATTGTCACACGACAGGGCGGAGCGAGCTGCCACGCGGCGGTTGTCGCCCGGAGTCTTGGTAAGCCCGCAGTCGTGGGCTGTCGGAGTCTCCGGCCGGTGTCGGAAGACGAGGTCATCTCGGTCGATGGGCAGACCGGGATGGTACTCGTCGGCGAGGTTCCTGTGACCGCCATCGCACAGACCAAAGAGGTTCGCCTCTTTGTGCGATGGTGGCAGCAGGTTCATGGGGTCATCTGGCCCCAGCCTCGTCTCGCACTTGAAACGGTTGATCAGGAGGTGACGGTCCACCTACTGATCAACGATTTCTATCTGACCGATGCCATGGCCCGGGCAACGGTCGGCACCCCGATTGAACTCGACGGGGCGAACCTCAGGGTTCGGGTTCACAGTCAGACTGCGGAGCGTGTCGCAGCGTATCTGCTGGTTGCGGCCAGCGGCGAGCTGCGACATGCCGGATCTCGTTTGTCGTCCGCCGACTCGGAGGCCCTCCAGGCAATGGAGAAGCTGAAGAGTCGGTGGGGGTTCGAGTTTTCCGGAGATCGGTCGGACGCCCAAATGCGACCGGTCGCAAAGCTTCGAAACGAGGAGCCGGAGGAACAGATCGAGTTCCTTCGGCTCGCCGGCGCCGTGTTCGCCGATAAGATGTGGGAGCCCCGTCAGTCTTACGGCGGACGCCGTTGGGCCGTGATCACGGACGCGGCCCAGAAATTTTTGGAAGGGGAGCTGTGCCACACGGTGTTTGTAGATCATGCGTTCGATCTGCAGCACAACAGTGGTTCGGTCTTCGGGAAGCACAAGATGCTGACTGGAGGCCGGCGCAATATTCAGGACCACCTCGAGGCCAAGAAGTACGCGGCAGCGGGGGTGGTGAGTCTGCGCAAGCAGCTCCTCAACCACTTCGGCGTGTTTAGCCCGCACGTCGAAGAACTCTTCCGAATGGGGCTGAAGCTCGGCATCTGGGAAGCTGAGCAAGCGGCAGCCTAGCCGCGGAAAGGAGAGTGTGAACCTCGC
>MFQB01000022.1:0-979 GCA_001784275.1 Candidatus Magasanikbacteria bacterium RIFCSPHIGHO2_02_FULL_47_14 | reverse complement strand
CGCCCCGTGTGTTCGCACCGCGGGGCGAGTGTCCGGGTGGGAATGTTCGAAGTCATGGCCGGGGGTACGCGTTACCTCCAGCCTGCGGATCTCGACGCGGCCGACATCGTCGTGCCGCTCGAGAACCGCGTTCCTGCCGCGCTGGGCCAGACCGTCACGGTCCTGGCCTGTACGTGGTCGGACTTCGGGCCCCCACCTGAGGGGTTCGAGATGTTCCTCAGGGACAGGGTCATCCCCCTGCTCTGGGAGGGACGCAGGCTGCTGGTGTATTGCATCGGCAGCCACGGGCGAACATGGACCTTCCTTGCGTCCTTGATCGCCTTGCTCGAGTCGAGCGAGGAGACGCCGGATCCGATTGCGGCTGCGCGAGCGCGTCACTGCCACAAGGCAGTCGAGACGCTGGCGCAGGCCGAGTCGGTCTTCGCACTGCGCGGGCAACCGCTGCCGGAGAAATACCGGCGCGAGTTCGCCCCCGCGGTGCGGGGTGTCGGTCTACCCTTCGGGGCCTAGGCCAGACTCGAGCAACGAGGGTTTATGTGTTCCCGCTTTAAAAAAAGAACACTCCTTAGTGGGCTTAGGTCCGATGGGTGGAGGTCAACCCAAATCAACATCCCGACACGGTCGGGACGCTCGAAGTCAGTATCGCCTGAAAACGCACAGGCGAACTGATAAGAGCACAATGCACTTGGAAGCGTTCTGTCAGATGTAGTTGCACACTACGTCTGACAGCCTTCCTCTCTGTTTCCAAAAATTGGAGTCAGGGAGGAGGGGAAACGTGACGGGTCACGGTGACTCGTTGCGTACGTTTGTACAACAGAGCCCGTCGGTCGCCAGAGACCCCGGGCAACAACGCTGACCACGAGAGGTCAGCACGGAGCAAGAGAGAGATGGAGAACATCCTGAAGAGCCTCGACGGCGACATCACCATCAACCTCGACCGCGACACGATCGTGGTCCTCTTTCAGGGAAAGGAAGAACT
>MFQB01000021.1:923-6626 GCA_001784275.1 Candidatus Magasanikbacteria bacterium RIFCSPHIGHO2_02_FULL_47_14 | reverse complement strand
TATGATGGTCGGACTCGGGAAAGACGTCGGGGGAAAAGTATGGTTCGCCGATCTGCCACGCATGCCTCACTTGCTCATTGCCGGTGCGACAGGCTCCGGGAAAACCGTGTGTATGAACACGATCATCTGCTCGCTTATCTACCAAAATACCGCAGAAACACTGCGCATGATTATGGTTGATCCGAAGCGCGTTGAACTGACGTCGTATAACGGCATTCCACATCTTCTCACCCCTGTCATAGTAAACACGCAGCAAACGATAAATGCGCTCAAGTGGACGATCTCAGAGATGGAACGCCGTTTTGATCTCTTAAGCAAAGTCGGCAACAGAGATATTTCCGGATACAACAAGGCGCACCCTGATCGTAAGCTCCCTCATATTTTGTTTATCATCGACGAACTTGCTGATCTCATGGCAACAGCTGCAAATGAAGTTGAGACCGGCATTATTCGTTTAGCGCAAATGGCCCGCGCGGTTGGTATTCATCTCGTCCTTGCAACACAGCGTCCAAGTGTTGATGTCATCACAGGCTTAATGAAAGCGAATATTCCCGGACGTATTGCATTTTCTGTTGCGTCTCTCACTGACTCACGCACCATTCTTGATGCCTCCGGAGCGGAAAAGCTCATCGGCCGAGGAGATATGTTGCTCCAGACAGCTGAACTTTCAAAGCCGGTTCGTATTCAGGGCGCTTTTATCTCAGAAGAAGAGGTGAAAAGCATTTCAGATTATCTCAAAGGTGATGACGAACCGATCTATGACGACTCGATTATTCAAAAACAAAAAGGTGCCGGCACCTTGAGTTTGTTCGGCGGTCCGTCTGATGACCAGGACCCGTTGTTTGACGAAGCTAAACGCGCTATACTCGAAGCTGGAAAAGCATCCGCCTCGTTCTTACAACGTCGACTGAAAGTTGGTTATGCGCGCGCCGCCCGTATTTTAGATGAGTTAGAGGAAGCCGGAGTGATTGGTCCCGGTGACGGCGCTAAACCACGGGAAATTTTGACGACAGAAGTTGAGGTTGGGGAACCGCAAGGACAGTTTAACGTCTACCGGGGGTCTGAAGTTACAGAGGAGCCAGAGGAAATTGATGAAGGAAAGGAAGACGTGTATGATACGGAAGATCAGGCGAACGAGGATGACGTCGAAGACGAAGAAGAAACACAAAACGAAAATAAATAAAAACACACTTCTTTTTTCATGATACTCACACTCTTTGTGTATGGAGTTTGTTAAGAAAAAAATTTCTCCCACAAAACGAATTTGTCTCCGTCTCAAAGAGGCACGCGATACTGCAGGTATTTCTCTTGAGACCGTTGCTGCCAAACTTCGAATTAACAAACAATACGTCGTTGCACTTGAGAGTTGCGAGTTTGAACAACTGCCGTTTGCGCCAGTCTATCAAAAACATCTGATCAGACGATATATTGAAACAATCGGTCTTGACCCCAAGTCATTCATCGATCAATTTGTATACGAAGAGATGCGTCCGTCACTTACCGATACACAGGCGGCACCGGCGCGGAAACCAATAAAATTCCAAAACTTTCCAACACTGGTTCGGGTTGCCGGCATCGCCGCCATCACTCTTTCTCTTATTGGATATCTCGCCATTCAAGTAAAGCAGATTATCGAGCCACCTGAGCTCGCCGTATTTCATCCTGAAAACGGATTCATTACACCGACACCGACCCTTACGATTCAGGGGAAAACAGACCAGGAAGCAGTGGTATTTATCAACGGAAAAGAAATTGCTGCGAACGATACCGGTTACTTTCAGGAAAGTCTGACTCTCACTGACGGAGTAAATACGTTGATTTTTTCAGCCAAGAAGAAACATGGAAAAACTACAGAACTAACCCGCCATGTGGTGTATAAAAAGACCGACCGTCTCTCTGCAAATACCTCGCATATCACGCTTATAAAGACACCCTAAACCGGTGTCTTTTTCTGTCTTTTTTCCAATTTGACAACCCATAGTAAACCCCGTACCCTATAAAGACATTTGCGTTATTTTTAACATAAGGAGGGTATGTTTTTATTATCTGAATAACCGCCAGAATGCCTGTCCGTATAATTCTGTAACTTTTTTGTATGTCACGAAATAATGAAGAACAACAGGACAAACAGCGCGCAGCCCAGGTTGCCATTGAACAAATTAAAGAACGCTACGGTGAAGGCTCCATTATGCGTTTTAGCGAGGCTCGAGCCATGCAAGTGGACACGGTCCCGACCGGTTCTATCTCTTTGGACATTGCACTCGGAGTCAAAGGCGTGCCACGCGGAAGAGTCATTGAAATTTTTGGACCTGAGGCCAGTGGAAAAACCACCTTGGCACAACACATTATTGCAGAGGTGCAAAAACAGGGAGGCATCGCAGCGTTTATCGATGCAGAACACGCACTCGATCCTGACTATGCCAAAAAAATCGGTGTCGACGTCAATAATCTTTTGATCTCTCAGCCGGACACCGGCGAACAGGCGTTGGAAATTCTTGAGACATTGGTGCGCTCGAACGCAGTGGACGTGGTGGTCGTCGACTCTGTGGCAGCGTTGGTTCCTAAAGCAGAAATTGAAGGAGAGATGGGCGATCAACACATGGGTTTGCAAGCACGGTTGATGAGTCAGGCGCTTCGAAAACTGACCGGCATTGTAAGTAAGACCAAGACGGTTGTTATCTTCATCAACCAGGTACGTCAAAAAATTGGTGTTTTTTTCGGAAATCCGGAAACAACCACTGGTGGAACCGCGTTGAAGTTTTACTCATCGGTCCGTATTGAAGTTCGTCGCAGCGCACAAATTAAGCAAGGAGATAAAGTGATCGGGAACCGCGTAAAAATTAAGGTTGTAAAAAATAAAGTTGCTGCCCCATTCCGCACGACTGAATTTGACATCATGTATAACGAAGGCATCTCTGTTTCCGGGGACCTCATCGACGTCGCAGTTGCCCACAAGGTGGTGAACAAATCCGGTAACTCATACAGCTTTGGCGAAGAAAAACTCGGAGTTGGCCGTGAAAAAGCGAAACAGTTTTTAAGAGAAAATCCGAAGCTCATGACTCAGATAACGAAAAAAATCTGGGAAGCCGTGGAACGTGGCGATGCACCGGATGAAGAGCCAGCAAAAGCTGGGGACAAAGAAGAAGTTGCGGCTGTCTGATAAATAAAGAGGTAGAAAATAAATCCCGAATAAATCGGGATTTATTATACTTAAGAAAATGGTATGAGGTACCTGAAATAAAGGTACCCTGTGGAAAGAACAAGACCAACAACTGTAACCCACACAGCAGCTTTCATGTACTCCCAAAATCCTATTCTATGCCCTTCACGAGTTGCCATACCACTGACAACCACATTGGCTGATGCGCCAACAATGGTCAAATTTCCACCGATATCCGCTCCCAGAGTAAGTGCCCACCAGAGAGGTTGAAGTGGCAAGCCGGTCAGTGACCCCACGTCGTAAATAAGCGGAATCATGGTTGCCACAAACGGAATGTTATCGATGACTGACGACAAAA
This sequence comes from Candidatus Magasanikbacteria bacterium RIFCSPHIGHO2_02_FULL_47_14, assembly GCA_001784275.1. Taxonomy (GTDB): domain Bacteria; phylum Patescibacteriota; class Patescibacteriia; order Magasanikbacterales; family UBA922; genus MFQB01. Next base: position 3,108 of record MFQB01000021.1, on the reverse strand, counting down.
TAGCGGAACCCCACAAAATGGTTATCGCAGTTGCAATCATGTTTCCCTGCGTCATATCAATGAGTTTTTCCGCCATAAGTCGAATCGCCCCGACTTGTTCCAATCCGGCAACCAATATAAACAGCCCAACAAAAAAGAAAATGGTTGTCCATTCAACTTCCTTGAGATGGTCCTCGGGATCTGTGACCGTGAGTAACAGCAAGAGCGCCGCGCCGGCCAAGGCAATGGTTGCCCCTTCCAAGTGAGTGGTGGCATGGGTAAAAAATCCTATAATGACTAACCCAAGTACCACAAGGGACTTTATCAGCAGTCCTTTGTCGGAAATAGCATCCTTAGGATTGAACTTCATGACGGACGCAGATGCTTCAGGTGTCGTTACCAACACTTTGCGATATTTTATATACAATAACCCAAGTGTGACTACAGAGATCAACACAGAAATCGGACCCATGTGAACCAAAAAATCGTTAAACGTAAGTTCGGCCGCACTTCCTATTAAGATATTTGGCGGGTCACCAATCAACGTAGCCGCGCCACCGATGTTTGAAAGTAAAATTGCTCCAATTAAAAATGGCTTTGGATTAATACTCAGGTTGTGTGTGACAACAAGAGTAACCGGAACCATAAGCAATACGGTCGTCACGTTGTCAAGAAAGGCCGAAAACAAAGCAATAATGACACCGAGCAACAAAAATACGGCGACAGGCTTCCCCTTTCCAACTTTCGCAGCCCAAATGGCGACATACTGAAACATTCCTGACTGTCTTGCAATGGTGACGATAATCATGATCCCAATCAAAAGACCAAGAGTGTTAAAGTCGACGCCTTCCAAGGCCTGCTCCTGATTCAAAATTCCTAAAATTATCATCAAACAAGCCCCGAACAAGGCAATAATTGTTCGGTGGACTTTTTCAGAGATGATAAGTCCGTAGGTGATTAAAAAAATAGCGATAGCAACAAAAAATGTGATCGACATAAATTTTTATACTATACCGAGTACATCTGCAATGGCTTTTTTGACATTGGTTCGACTGATATAGCCAACCACAACTCCGTCATCGTTTACAATCGGCAACTGGCGAATGTTGAACTCAGACAGTAATGTAGCAACCTCCATAATCGAATGCGTCTCTTTGCACGTGTGTACCGGAGAAGACATAAACTTTTCAACCGCATCGTTCTGAGACTGAAGTGCCCTTTCCATAAATAAACTTTCCGGTTCAAAAGACGCGAGGTGCTTATCTTTTTCCAAATACTCAGGCACCAGATAACGAATGATATCCCATGTTGATAAAATACCTACCGGTTTATTTTCAGCATCTACGACGACAAGCCCGTTCGTGCCTTTAGCCACCATCTTCTCCACCGCCTCACGAACAGTCGCGCTTGGCAAAATAGATGCTACACGAGGCTGCATATACGTTTTTACAAGATACTGTTTTTGGTTTGACATACACTTTACTTATATATTTTCTTAATTTCCGTATGTTGGTAGTAATACGTAAGTAGCTCTTGCCAGGTCGTGCCATCTTTTTGCGCACGCAGAGACGCATCGGTCTGACTCATCCCTACTCCATGACCACGCTGTATCTTGCCTTTATCATATTTTGCAACCACAGACACCAACCATGGTTTTACTTTTCCACCCCAGACTTGGACCCATGATTTGGTTTGACCATTTGATCGACCAAAATACGGTGTGACCACAACATCATTGTTATACGTCACCATATACCCACGAGTTGCTTCTGCCGCAGCGGCTACGTCAGGCTTTATAACTGCGACATCTGCGCCAAGATATAGTTGGTCATACGTGCTCCCCAGCGTATCAAAAAATGGATACTTCCCCTTGCCTGCATAGGCATACGTTCGAGCTGCAACCAAATTGGCTTTTACATATTCAATAGGCGCTCCGGTGCCGGTTTCTGCAATTCCCTTTGTATAGTCCTCCAACAGCACATCATTCACGGCATACATTTGTTTATCTACCTTGCCTTGTTGATATTCCAATGCGCCATGATAGCGATTAAAGTTGCTTTTCCCGACCCACTCCAATCCAGCACCTCGATTGAGATTCAGTATGGTAAACGTTGCATGTGGATTGCTGACCGGCTCAAGCCGAATAATGCCCGCGGTGTCAAACACAAGTCCGGCACCTTGAAAGGAGTATCTCCCGTTGTCGTAC
>MFQB01000021.1:0-907 GCA_001784275.1 Candidatus Magasanikbacteria bacterium RIFCSPHIGHO2_02_FULL_47_14 | reverse complement strand
TTTTCTTTGGAAGTACCCCCATACTGTTGCCTCCATTGAGCACTGTGTAGTCATCGTCAAAAGAGACAACCTGAAGAAAGTTGGACGGAGTTGTAAGGCCAACTCGAATCCGGGGTTCTGATGCGAGCCGCGGCTCTTCTTCAACTGACAAAACTGGAGATGGCTGACCCGGGTCAACAACCGCATCTTCGGTCACAATCATCTGCACCTCTGAATCTGACCCGGTGATAACTCTGTCGCCTTGTGTAACAGCCAGGCTTGCAGTGTATGTTCCTCGTTTCAACGGCGCACGAAGTGTTATTTCTTTACGAACAAAGCCGCCAGCCTCTACCAAACTGTCGTCTTCCATAATATGAGTATCGGTTTTCCAGCTGCTGTCCTTAAACGCGGCGTTACTTGAAAGTGCATATCCTGCCCAAGCAGCAGGACCTTTATTTTTGTATATCAACACAACCCGGACAGCTTCGCCGCCACGAACCGACGCGGCTTTGACACTTTGTGCAATCACCCTGGCTTGGTATTCAGCTCCTAATGTCGGTTGATTTTGTTCTACCGGGGGTGTAGTTGGGGATTCTGGCAGCGGATCAACTTTCGTTGTTTTTGGCAGTACTTTAATCTTTACAAAAAAATATCCGCCTTTCATCCAAGTATAATTCTCTGCTGCCAAATAAAAGTGTTCAACATACTCCCCTTCAACTTCCGGTGCTTTAAAGTCGATAGATAACTCAGCGACTTCACCCTGCTTTGTGTCTTTGACTATAGAACCGGTTTGTCGAGGGCTCATCCAGGTTGCTCCGCGAAAAAGAGAGTCGCGATCTCGCGGTTCCATAGTGTACGCAGAGATGTACCGTGGTTCGTCCGGATGTTGTATACGTGAACTCCAAATTTTTGTACCTGTATTTTTAAA
>MFQB01000020.1:13021-13204 GCA_001784275.1 Candidatus Magasanikbacteria bacterium RIFCSPHIGHO2_02_FULL_47_14 | reverse complement strand
TCCCCGGGTATGCAGGACTTTTATTGGAACGAGAGGTAACCGGCCTCGACACGTTACTCCATCGTCCAAAGGCGCCGTTTGTTGTTGTTCTTGGTGGCGCGAAAATGGAGACAAAAATTCCGGTGTTAAAAAATTTACTTCCTCGCGCGACCTGTGTGTTGCTTGGTGGGGGAGTTATCAATA
>MFQB01000020.1:12610-12814 GCA_001784275.1 Candidatus Magasanikbacteria bacterium RIFCSPHIGHO2_02_FULL_47_14 | reverse complement strand
TTGGTCCTGCAACGATTGAGCTGTATAAAAGTTATATTCAAAAAGCAAAAACGTTGGTGTGGAATGGAGCCATGGGATATTTTGAACAACAACCGTACGATACGGGCACGCTCGCGATTGCTCGTCTCGTGGCGGCCCAGTCAAAGGGCAAGGCCTTTGGAGTTGTTGGTGGCGGTGAAACGGTGCAAGCGCTTGAGATGGTGC
>MFQB01000020.1:10713-12538 GCA_001784275.1 Candidatus Magasanikbacteria bacterium RIFCSPHIGHO2_02_FULL_47_14 | reverse complement strand
TGCCCGGCATTGAAGTACTCAAAAGGCGGACATAGTGGTATACTAAAGGTATCTTCATTGTATTTTTAACTCACTGTATGCCTGTCAAAAAAACAAACACAGAAGAACAGAAACATGATTGCTGTTTTTCCAAGGAGTGCAGCTCAAAGTTTATGAGCAGTATGTACACACAAGACTTCGGAAGAAAGATTTTGTGGACCTTGCTCGGCATTCTTTTAGTGTACTCGATCGTTTTTCTCGGAACACTGATTCGTAATAACTTACAAAAGTATAACTTTATTGGAAAAGCCGAGGTGCAGCCCCGCACGATCACAGTGGAGGGGGTCGGAGAGGTGACTGCGCGTCCTGACGTTGCAATGACGACTATGGGAATGGTCGCAGAGGCGTCGACGGTTGCAGAAGCACAACAAAAAAATACCCAGGTTATGAATAATCTGATTGAAAAGTTGAAAGCTCTTGGAGTTTCTCCGGATGACCTCCAGACTACCAACTATAATGTCTATCCTCAGTACGACTATCCCGAAGGAGGACAGGTGCTGCGCGGGTACAGTGTGAGTCAAGATGTTCAGGTAAAAATACGCGATCTTGCAAAGGCAAATCAGGTCTTGGCTTTGGCAGGCGAGGTTGGTGCAACGAATGTGGGCGGTTTACAGTTTACTGTTGACGAGCGAGATGCCTATATAGCAGAGGCTCGAGAAGAAGCACTTCAGAAAGTAAGTCAAAAGGTATTGGCATTATCCCAATCTTTAGGCGTGAGACCTGTTCGGATTGCAGGATATAACGAATTTGAACAAGGAGGCCCGGCGCCAATTCCAATGATGCGAGAGATGGCATTCGGTGATGTTGGCGGTCTTCCAACAATCGAAGCAGGCACCACGGATGTCGTATTAAATGTCCAGGTAACATTTGAGATCCGATAATACAGCTATGAAGACAGCAATTCGAGGAGTGTTTGCGAGAGAGATTCTTGATTCACGCGGCAATCCGACAGTTGAAGCCACGGTTGAGTTAGCGGATGGTTCGTTCGGTATAGCGGCAGTTCCGAGCGGCGCCTCGACCGGCACATACGAAGCGGTTGAGCTTCGGGATGGGGCAAAACGATTCGGAGGAAGAGGAGTACTCAAGGCTGTCAAACACGTGAACACGCTTATTGCAAAAAATTTACATGGAGCAGATGCTCTGAAACAGCGGGCTGTTGATACGTCGATGCTCCAACTTGATGGCACACCGAACAAGCACCGTCTTGGTGCGAATGCAATTCTTGCTGTTTCACTTGCCACGGCCCGCGCCGCTGCAGCTTCACGTCAGATGCCGCTGTATCGGTCTATTCGGAGTACTTTTGCTCTCAAAGAACATGGATGGCGGATGCCAATTGCAACCATGAATGTTATCAATGGCGGAAGACATGCAGACAACAACTTGTCTGTTCAGGAGTTCATGATTATTCCCATGCACCAGCGTTTCGCTGAACGAGTCCGCATCGGTTCACAAATCTTTCATTCACTTGCTCAGATTTTAAGTAAAAAAGGATATAGCACCGGTGTCGGTGACGAAGGAGGTTTTGCGCCGGAGCTGGTCAACAACGAACAAGCCTTGAAGTTATTGGTAGAGGCAATTAAAGTCGCCGGGTTTATTCCGGGAAAGCAAGTGTTTTTGGGAATGGACATGGCTGCGTCGGAGTTTTATCGTGGCGGGCGGTACTATTTAATGAGCAACAAGCAAGCGTCAACTGCAGAAAAAGTCATGCGAATTTGTGGAGAGTGGATTGAAAAATATCCATTGCTTTCGATTGAAGACCCTTTGGCTGAGGATGATTGGGAGAACT
>MFQB01000020.1:9157-10631 GCA_001784275.1 Candidatus Magasanikbacteria bacterium RIFCSPHIGHO2_02_FULL_47_14 | reverse complement strand
ACAAGGGATAAATATGCACGTCGCCAACGCAGTGCTGATAAAAGTAAATCAAATTGGAACCTTGTCAGAGACTATTGATGCCATTCAACTGGCGCGTGAGCATGGATATAAAATTTCTGTCTCGCATCGGTCCGGAGAGACGGCTGACACATTCATCGCAGACCTTGCTGTTGCCGTAAATGCAGAATTTATTAAAACCGGATCTTTGTCACGGAGTGAACGAGTGGAAAAATATAATCGCTTGATGAAGATTGAACAGGAAGTAGAGAAATAAAACAAAAGAAATTTAAAACGCCGGTATATCTCTGTCTGGCCGCTCCCCGCTTTGCGGGGTGCGTGCTCGCTAACGTGGCTGGCGGCCTCGGTCCCGACTGAGTCGGGACCACCGTGCCCGGCCGCTAGCGCCAAGTTGCCATCCAAAGATATACCGGCGTTTATATTAAATTTACTTTTTGACACAAAAGCCTCTTCAAAAGAGGGGGTTTTTGCGTGGTCCCGATGTGGTTTATCGGGACGGGCGCGTCTCACAGGAGATTGAACCATCCGATGACACCTCCGATCGTTGCGACAATGCCCCAGAAGATGTTCTTCAGGGCCTCGTCATAGGTTGGTACCGGTTCGCCGGCATCTTCGAGACGACTCTCCTTTTTCTCAGCACTCATGGCCCACCTCCTTGCCCATTTTGGACGTTGGCCACCCTGCTATATTTGATGCTACGCTTACATACAGGGGGTGTCAACAGAGTTATCCACTCTCCTTTTTAACTTATGTACGGTTGTTTTTTCCCCTGTTTTTCGATATACTCCTATATACACTATGAGGGGAGGAACTATACAAAAAACCACAAAAGAGGGGGTTGCCACACCAACCCTTCTTATTATTTTGGATGGTTTTGGTATTGGTACCCCAGACGATCCGGGGAATGCCATTACACCCAAAACAGCTCCTCGTATTTTTGGCTACATGAAACGATACCCAAGTACAACTCTCGCGGCCCACGGAACTGCAGTCGGTTTGTTTCGAAACCAAGAAGGAAACTCAGAAGCCGGTCATTTCAATATCGGGGCCGGTCGAGTCGTAGAGCAGGACTTGGTCCGCATTTCACGTGCTATTAAAAATGGTACGTTTTTTAAAAATGAAGCATTCAAACAAGCTATTCATCACGCAAAGAAACACCATGCCGCGGTGCATGTCATGGGCTTGTTAACCGACGGCCAAAGTGCACATGCGCATCCGGATCATCTGTATGCGTTATTGCAATACATCAGAGATAATTTTTCTGGCCAGGTGTATCTGCATTTATTTACTGACGGACGTGATGCACCTCCACACGCGGCAGTAGGTTTTTTGCGTGCGTTGCGTGCTCGTCTGCAGACAGAAGAGATTGCGACAGTCATGGGTCGATTCTATGCCATGGATCGAAATAAGTTGTGGAAGCGCACCCAGGCCGCGTATGAGACGATGGTGTGCGGCA
>MFQB01000020.1:3365-8958 GCA_001784275.1 Candidatus Magasanikbacteria bacterium RIFCSPHIGHO2_02_FULL_47_14 | reverse complement strand
AGATTTTATAGGAAAAAATCCAGGTGCGTTCCGCCGCTCCAAGATGCCAAAAAATACTCGATTTGTCGCCATGACAGACTTTGGTCCGGACTTGCAAGGCGTCTTTACCGCTTTCCCGAGTCCGGATGTTTCACACAGTTTAGCTGCCGCGGTTGGAGCAGCACGTCGTCAGTTATACATTTCAGAAACCGAGAAGTACGCGCATGTGACATACTTTATCAACGGCGGTTTTCCAAATCCGATTGACCATGAAGATCGTGAACTGGTTCGGTCGCAAGATGTGTATTCATATGTGGAGCGACCGCAGATGATGACTGCAGAGGTAACCCGTCGAGTACTTCTGTACTTGAAAGAAAAAAAATACACATTCGTGTGTATCAACTTCCCAAATGCAGATATGGTCGGCCACACGGGAAACGTCACAGCAGCAAAAAAGGCAATTTCTTTTTTGGACGATCACGTATCTCAGTTGGTAGATTATGCTCTCTCACAAAACGGAACAGCAGTCGTCACTGCTGACCACGGAAATGCTGAACACATGATTGACGCAAAAACGGGAGAGATGAGAACACAACACACAACGAACTCTGTTCCATGTATAATTATAGACGCAGGACTGGCGAAAAAGCGTGTTTCACTCAAAAAAAATGGAAAGTTGTCTGATATTGCGCCAACACTGCTAAAGTTAATGAATATCAAAAAGCCGAAGGAGATGACCGGCACGTCACTGATATAACTATGAGACCAAAACCACTTGTACTTGCCATATTGGATGGATGGGGTATCGCTCCGCCCGGTGACGGGAATGCAATAGCGCAGGCAAAAACACCACATATTGATCGGTTCATCCGAGAGTATCCTGCGATGACCTTGTTTGCATCCGGAAATGAAGTTGGCCTTTCATTTGGTGAGATGGGAAATTCCGAGGTGGGGCACTTAAATATAGGGGCTGGTCGCGTGTATTATCAAACATTTCCTCGTATCAATAAAAGTATTGCTGACGGTTCGTTTTTTAGTGTTGATGCACTCGTCAAGGCTGCTGAGCATGTAAAGAAACATAATTCGGCGTTGCATCTTTTGGGCCTTGTCAGTTCCGGAAATGTACACGCCAGCGAAGACCACCTTTATGCTTTGCTGGACTTTGCCAAGCAACAGAAGATCAAAAAAGTATTTGTTCACGCAATTTTGGATGGTCGCGATGCGACATATAATAGTGGGGTCGACTTTATCGAGAAGTTGAAACAGAAGATGAAGGAAGTGGGAGTGGGGGCAATCGCTACCTTGTCAGGACGCTACTATGCAATGGATCGGGATAATCGTTGGGAACGTGTGGAAAAGGCCTATCGAGCCATGGCCGAAGGCAAAGCCGATACCTACGCTGTTGATCCGGTCCAGGCTGTTCGAGCCTCATACGATGCAGGTGTCTATGACGAAGAGTTCGTGCCAACGGTTATTGGTAAAGAAGGCGTTCCGGTCGGCCGTGTTTTTGAAAAAGATGCAGTGATTTTTTTCAACTTCCGTCCAGATCGTGCGCGGCAAATCACCAAGGCGTTTGTTCTTCCCAGTTTTCCGAAGTTTGAACGAGAGTACATTCGTGATCTTTTTTTTGTGACGTTGACTGAGTTTGAAAAAGAACTTCCGGTTGTGATTGCATTTCCGCCACAAGTCGTTGAACATTGTCTTGCCGAGGTTGTGAGTATGGCCGGCCTCAAACAGTTTCACATTGCAGAAACAGAAAAATACGCGCACGTCACCTTTTTTTTGAATGGCACTATCGAGGATCCATTTCCAGGTGAAGATCGAAGTATCATCCCTTCTCCGAAGGTTGCTTCGTACGATCAGGCACCGGAGATGTCTGCGGCCGAGATTGCCAAAGAGGCGGTGAAAATTATTGATGCGAATACGCATGATGTCATTTTCTTGAACTTTGCAAATGCAGACATGGTGGGACACACCGGAGACCTCGGTGCAACCGTCCACGGATGTGAAGCAGTTGACAAGGCATTAAGTGAAGTTGCGGATCATACACTCGCAAAAGGTGGGGTCTTGTTGGTAACTGCAGATCACGGCAATGCTGAAGAAGTTGTCAATTTGCAAACAGGCGAGCGTGACAAAGAGCATAGCACAAACCCGGTTCCGTTTTTGATTATCGGAAAAGAATTTCAAGGGCAGGCCGGGCCGGCAGGTGACCCACCGGAGGGAGATCTTAGTCTTATGCCGCCTGTCGGGATGCTTGCAGACGTTGCCCCAACCGTTTTGAATCTTCTTGGAATTGAAAAACCGCCGGAGATGACCGGGCGGTCGTTGATATAGCTTTTGTACTTATTTATTTTCAGCTAACTTTTTCTTGATTTCACTGACAACAAGGTCAGTGACCTCAACCAGTGTTTTTTCTCTAAAGATGCAGTTGGCTTGTCCGGGGTCGCCTTTGGCTTTAAAACTACTCAGAAGCTGTTTGGCATTTAGTTTTTTATCCGGTGAATACAAAATAACATGGATCATATTTTCTCCGACGCCCGGGTGTTCATGCAAGAGAAGCGACAGCGACGCCTCAGGAGAGTTGCTCAGAAGTTCGTCCAACATGTCATAGAGTTCGTCTTCGGTTGCGCCGGATCGTTGGAAGTCATCTCGAGTAATGGTGGTTGATACCAACCCGATGTCCTTATCGTATTGAAGGTGAGCCAACGCTTGCCCCCACAGTTTTAATGCAGACAGTGTTTTGGTGCGGTATAATTTTTCGATAATTGCCTCTCGATCAGCGCCCATAGCGACAAGATCACTGGCAAGTGTGAGTGTCTGGGGCTTGATATGTGATGTCTTGAAACTTCGTGTCGCTGCAATCATTCCGGCAAGCAAAATCGTGGCCGTTTGTGTAGTAAGATGTTCACGGTATGTTTCCAAGAAGATGTGGGCAAGTATCTCAGCAGTCGAGCTTTGCATGAGATCAATATAATTGATTTGTCCAAAGTGCTCATTGTCTGCGTGGTGGTCGATGTTAATAACCGGAATAGAATAAAAAAGCTCTGTGTTGTTCTCGTACAGAGCTCCCAGAGATGCTAAATCCGGTGTGTCGAGAATAATAATAAGGTCGTAGCGGAAGTCAGACTGGGTAGTGCGGATGTCGTCTTTGGTAATAGCGCCATGCTTGGGAGTAATAAAAATGTGGAGCTTATTGTCTTTTGTATCGTAACTCAGTTCCTGCACCTGTGTTTTTTCTATATCAACAGAAATGATAAATTTTTGCAGGTGTGGCACCGCACTCTTGATGCTGTTGGCATGCGGGAGGAATGAGAATTTTTTTGGCACGGTAAATTCGTCGACAACAATGTCAACGTATTTTCCTTGCTTTTGAAGAAGATCTTTGATGGCACAGGCACTCGCAACTGCGTCGCCCCGACCATCTTTTCTAAAGGTCACCAAGATCTGCTTGGCGTCTCCAATCAGCTTCGTAAGTTGTTCAACTTGGGTAAAAGCCATAGTCTCTTTACGTAAGAGGGGCGAACGCGGGGCGAGTAGTGTCCTCGCCCCGCGTCCTCGACGCGTCAGGTGCCGACGGCGTGGTCAGCGGCGGCCGATGAGCCACCGGTTGAAAGCCGCCTCAGCGGCGTTGCAGACCGGCACGGCGACCCGCTCGGGCAGGGCGTTCACCGCCATTGCCAGCGGGGTGATCGCCGCGACCGTTCCCATCCAGAAGGCACCTTGAGCGTAATGTCGAATTCGGGACATCATCGACGTGTTCTCCTTTCGGTTTCAGGGGTCCCGTGCCGGCTACCTTACATAGATAAGACAGCCAAAACGCAAACCCCGAACAATCCACCCTCGGTGTACACAACACACTTTAAACAAAAAACCGCATTGAGTACAGGAGAAACAAGCTACCGACGAATAAAGGATTCTATCACAGGCGCTTTCTCTTGTCAACACAGCAAAATCTTTTTAAATGTAAATATTAAAAACCTGTGTTTTTCGCTTAATCTTGCAATTTTTATAGGTTTTGCTAGAATGAAGAAACCTTGAATTTGTATGTCAAAAGAGCTGCCAAAAGCCTACGAACCACAATTGTACGAAGATGATATCTACCGTCGTTGGACTGAGAGCGGGCTTTTTAACCCAAATGTTTGTGTTGCAAAGGGCGTGACGAAAAAGGACGCGCAACCCTTTAGTATTGTGTTGCCGCCACCAAACGTGACAGGGACACTTCACATGGGGCATGCAGTCATGTTAGCCATTGAAGATACAATGGTTCGGTATCATCGGATGAAAGGAGACCAAACGCTGTGGGTTCCCGGAACAGATCATGCTGCGATTGCGACTCAGTCGAAAGTGGAGAAAATTATTTTTGAACAAGAGGGTAAAAACCGTCATGACCTGGGGCGTGAAAAGTTTCTCGATCGGGTTCATCAGTTTGCACAGGAGTCACACGATACGATTGTAAACCAAGCAAAGAAGATGGGCGCCTCTCTGGACTGGAGCCGTGAGGCGTTTACGTTGGATGAGGTGCGCAACCGAGCCGTTCGTTTGGTGTTTAAACAAATGTACGACGATGGGATTATCTACCGGGGGAGCAGAATGATCAACTGGTCAGTCGGCGCACAGTCCGTCCTGGCTGATGACGAGCTTGAGTGGGAAGATAGACAAGAGCCATTTTACTTTATTCGCGTAGGCGAGTTTATTATTGGAACTGTCCGTCCGGAAACGAAGTGCGCTGATTCTCCGGTTGTTGTGCACCCAACCGGTGTGTATGTTCGTTTGCGATTTACGAATGCGCAGGGTGTGGAAGATGTGATTACCATTTCAAAATATTTGTATGAAAATATTGAACAACGTTCAAAGGTATTGAACGAGCTGCATGCGCAAGATGAGTTTGAGGTCATACAAGAGTTGCCAGGGAAAGAACTGGAAGGACAAGAGTTTGCGTATCCGACATACGCAGGAGAGCGAAAATTTTTTGTGTTGGCAGATGAAGTGATTGATATTGAAAAAGGGACAGGCGCCATGACAATTTCTGCATCACATTCAGCCGATGATTATGATCTGGCCAATCGCCGCAACTTGCAAAAATATTTTATTGAGAAAATTAAGTTGGATGGCACTATGACTGACGTTGCCGGTACGCTTGCTGGCTCCACTATTCTGGAAGCACGAAAAAAGTCAGTGTCTTTGATGAAGGAACAGGGTCTTATTGCGGGAGAAGACACAGGCTATGTGCATCGTGTGCCGTTGTGTTACCGCACCAAGACAGTGGTTGAACCAATGATTTCCAAACAATGGTTTGTCTCAGTCACAAAAACGTTTCCTATCCGCGAGTCGCACATCACCGGGGTTGAGTCAGGCGCAGAGGTGACGTTGAAACAGCTCATGCAGACGGTGGTGCGAAGTGGGCAAGTGACGATTATTCCGGACCGATTTCAGAAAACATATTTTCAGTGGATTGATAACTTGCGTGATTGGTGTATTAGTCGACAGGTGTGGTATGGGCATCGAATACCTGTGTGGTACTGTAAAAATGCGACCTGTGGCGGTCTTGTTGTAAGCGCTGAAGACGCTCGTGTGTGTTCTGCATGTGGTGGGGACGTGGAACAAGACAACGATA
>MFQB01000020.1:0-3352 GCA_001784275.1 Candidatus Magasanikbacteria bacterium RIFCSPHIGHO2_02_FULL_47_14 | reverse complement strand
GTTCAGCTCCGGCCTGTGGACCTTCTCAACTTTGTTAAATAAAGACATTCATCCTGGCGAGTCGCTGGAAGAGTGGTTGGCACGTTCTGAAGACTACAAAAACTATCATCCGACTTCGGTTCTTGAAACCGGGTACGACATTCTCTTCTTTTGGGTGGCACGCATGATCCTCATGACCACATACACCATAGGTCAGATCCCATTTGAAACCGTCTATTTGCATGGGTTGGTTCGCGACGAGCAAGGCAGAAAGATGAGCAAATCACTGGGAAATATCATTGATCCGCTGGACATGATTCAAAAATATGGAACAGATGCCACGCGTCTGTCTTTAATGATCGGCGGAACACCAGGGAATGACATGAAACTTTCCGAAGAAAAGGTTGCCGGTTTCCGTAACTTTGCCAACAAGTTGTGGAACATCTCTCGGTTTATTTTGTTGAATGTAACAGAACCCCAAAAAAGTCTTGCCCGTCCAACCCCGAAAACGTCTATTGATGAGTGGATATTGTGGAAGTTAAACGTAGTCATTGTCGCGACAAATAAGGGTCTTGGGGAGCATCGTTTTTCTGAAGTAGGAGAGTCGTTGAGAGACTTTACCTGGGGTGACCTGGCTGATTGGTATCTTGAGATGGCAAAAGTTGAAGGCAATAAATCAGAGATATTAAATTTTATATTAAACACCCTGTTGAAGTTGTGGCATCCATTTATGCCGTTTGTGACAGAGGCGATTTGGACTGAGGTGTATGGTGAAGAAGCGATGTTGATTGCTGAAAGTTTCCCACATGCAGAGACCGTTGACGCAACCCCGGAGATCAATTTTGTTGATGCGACCTTCCGTGAACTTGTTACCGGTTTGCGTTCCCTCCGCGCAGAATATGCAATTGCTCCAACTCAATCTTTGTTTATTTCACTCACAGCTGATGCCACAAGCGGCGCACGCCTCCAAGATTACACAAATATATTACAAGCACTTGCCCGTGTAGAGATTTTAGAGGCAACGGATTCACGCTTTCAAAAGAAGGGCGTGATACAACTCCTCACAGGATCAATTATGGCGTGTGTTGACCTCTCTGAGTTAATTGACATGGAGAAAGAAAAAATTCGTCTTAAAAAGGAGCTGGATCAGTTGCAGAAGTATACGACGTCACTTGAAAAGAAGCTCTCTAATGATTCATTTGTGAACAACGCGCCTGCGGATGTTGTATCGCAAGAACGAGAGAAATTGAGACAAGCCCAGCGGAGGCAAGAGGCGGTTGCAAAACAATACACGTCTTTGGAATAACTTGTTACATATGGACACACGTACATCAGGTATTGAACAAATTTTGACACGCGGAGTCGCAGAGGTTTTGCCGACACGCGAATTTTTGGAGACACAACTTCAGTCTGGCAAACAGCTCACTCTGTATGTCGGATATGATCCAACGGCATCATCACTTCATATCGGTCATGGGATTACCTTGTTAAAGTTGCGAGACTTTCAACAACTCGGTCACAAGGTCATCATGTTGATTGGGGACTTTACTGCCATGATCGGCGACCCAACCGATAAGCTGGCAACAAGGACAAAGCTTACTCGTGAAGAAGTGGTTGAAAACTGCAAGACCTACCGCGAACAGGCCGCTCATATTTTGGATTTTGGTGGAGAAAATCCTGCAGAACTGCGTTTCAACAACGATTGGTTGGGCAAACTAACATTTCACGATATTATTGAGTTATCGAGTCATCTTACCGTACAGCGTCTGATGGAGCGCGACATGTTTGAGAAACGAGTGGAAGAAGGGAAGCCTATTCATCTCCACGAGTTTTTATATCCACTGATGCAAGGCTATGACTCAGTCGCTATGGATGTTGATGGAGAAGTGGGTGGTACGGATCAGATTTTTAACATGCTCACGGGCCGCGACTTGATGAAGACTCTGAAACATAAAGAGAAGTTTGTCATGGCAACCAAACTGTTGGTGGACGAGAGCGGAAAGAAGATGAGCAAGACCGAAGGAAACATGATCGCTCTGTCAGATTCACCGGAAGATATGTTTGGGAAGGTGATGCGCTTTACTGATGGAATGATTGTGCCGGGGTTTGAGCTGTGCACACGCATTCCAATGGAAGAGGTTCACGATATCGCCAAGCAAATGAAGACTGGAGTTAACCCGCGTGATTTGAAGTTGCGTCTTGCGTATGAAGTCACCAGGCAATTTTCAGGAGAAGAAGCTGCGAACAAGGGTCGCGAACACTTTGCCGCGGTAATTCAACACCATGAAAAACCGGAGGATATGCCCGAGTTAAAACCGTCTCAGTACGACGTCGTCACTGTCTTGGTAGAAGCCGGGTTCGTTTCCAGTAACTCTGAAGCACGGCGGGCCATTGATGCCGGCGGTGTAAAAATAAATGATACGGTTGCAGATGGATACGAAGCCCCGGTGCAACAGGGAGACGTTGTGCAAAAAGGCAAGCGGTTTTTTGTAACGATTGTTTAGCCAAATCTGTATGGTAATGGTTCAGGATTCGGTGAGAAAACTTTTTCAAGTATGTGGGATTGAAGGTGATGTTGAGTTAACGTCGCCACCTTCTGCAGACATGGGAGATGCTGCGTTTGCCTGTTTTGCTTTGGCAAAAGAACAAAAGAAAAATCCAGTGCACCTTGCCCAAGAACTTGTAGACGTGCTGCAAAAAAATATTTCCTCCGTTGACCTCATTGAACGCGTACAGGCACATGGTCCCTACGTGAATTTTTTTGTTTCTTCTCAGGCATTGGCGAAGGCAGTGTTGTCTGACGAGTCACAGATTTCAGGAAGGCATACCATTGGCGCCGGCAAAAAGTGTTTGGTCGAGTACGCCTGCCCGAATCCGATGAAAGCATTTCACATTGGCCACTTAAGAAATACTATAACAGGGGAGAGTATTAGTCGTATTTTGGAAAATGTGGGATATAAAGTGATACGCATTAATTATCAGGGTGACGTTGGAATGCACATCGCGAAATCTATTTGGGGTTTGCATCAGTTGCGAGACGAACTCGAGGCAATACTTCCAAAGTCATTAAACGAACAAGTGGCCTTCTTGGGAAAAGCCTATGCACACGGCGCAACTGCATTTGAAGAAAACGAACAGGCAAAGAAAGAAATTTTAGATATCAACAAGAAAGTATACGCACGGGATGAGTCAATACTTGAGTTGTATGAGATGGGACGCGAATGGAGTTTGGAATATTTTCATACCATCTACACCAGACTCGGCACACACTTTGACGAATTTTATTTTGAATCAGAAGTATGGGCACGCGGCCTGGAGATTGTCAGAGAGTTTTTAGCACAAGGGGTATTTCGTGAAAGTGAAGGGGCGGTTA
>MFQB01000019.1:5223-7289 GCA_001784275.1 Candidatus Magasanikbacteria bacterium RIFCSPHIGHO2_02_FULL_47_14 | reverse complement strand
GTTCTTCTGAGTGTGTTGGATATGATGTCTTTAAACAAGAGGCGACACGATTCGATAAAGCCGTTTTTCCACTATATTTTATCCCGACCGATGGCACGAGTTGCGCCCCGGAATATGCGGGTTGTTCAGAGTTCACGAACCTTGAGTCCCTTGCTCAAGGTGGAGAGGCGCTCGAATACTACACCAAGATAAAGTACTGTGAAAAACCGGCAGATGATCGCAGCAACTTGAAGGTGTTCTACTCATGGGAAGGTTCGCAAGAACAGGGGTTTGTATTGCGTGTGCATCGATTGCGACCTGCAACCCAAGCCGATGAAGACTATTTTGGGATTGCTAGTGGATTTGGAAACGATCTCCGGGCATCATTACCAGCAGGGTCGCCAATATATGCTGAAGATGATGCCACCAGTCTCATTAGCTACACTCAACAGTGTAACGCCCGAACCTACAACTTACGACTGAACGAACCGTTTAATCTCGAAGGAGCCGACGCTGACTGTCGTGCGCTTTATGACGACGAAGGCAGTGTGTATTATCGATTGATCTCAAAGTTGGTTACTGTCTCTGACCAATGTCGCACATTGAGGAAGACAGACTCTCGGTTAGAGCAAGATAACTTATTAACTCCACTCACAGATTTTGCCACTCGTTTCGTTGATGGTTGGCAAGGGAGAAACGCTTGTCAGGAACGTGGCGGACAGTGGGAAGATGTTGCGAACGATAATGTCGCAGGGCCGGTCTGTTTGCGCTGCTCCGGAGGCGGAACATTTGAAAATGGGTCATGTGTCTATCATGCAATTCCGGGCGCGGAAGAGTCCACAACCTGTCCCGCGGCTGCCAGTCAATGTCGTGCATATACCGGAAATACTGCCAACAACGTCTTTGAGGTTTTCCGACATCAGTTTGAACCTGCCGGTGATAGCGCCGATGCACTGCTTGCCGCTCGAGCCGGCTGGGGCCGTAATGGTTTGTCTATTGCCGCAGAGGCGATTCAGGTAGGTTCACATTCTCTTCAAGTTGATGCTCAAGCGGATCATATTATTTTTTATGGAATGGCCACAGGGACCTTGGAAAAAAATAGCTGGTACGAAATATCATTTTGGGCGCGGGGAGGGGCTGCGAAAATGGCTGTTGAACTTGTCAGTAACGGAGCCCGAACACCCTTCACACGTGATCCACTTACCGGTCAAAGTGAAGATATATCGCTGGGTAATACCTGGAGAGAGTACCGACTGGGACCGGTTCAGTACGTTGGTTTTAACAATGAGCCAACTTCAGTTAATTTTGAAACCCAAAGTTTAAATGGTCAACCGATGACCTACTTCCTCGACGAAGTTCGGCTCACTCGTCTTCAGGATCACACCTACCTTATTAAGGATTCGTGGAAACAAATCAACGGGGGGTTGGAAGTGCCACGTTCCTGTGACTCCAATCCGGATGATCGTTTGCCGGGTTCTGCATTAGGCTGTCGTGCATACCAGGAAGAAAATAGCAAAGTGGTTCGTTATGCGACCGGGTTCGAACAGCTCTGCCGTCCAAAAGCGGTCGGATGCCAGCCGGTATGGGACACGCAAAATACCATTGAAGGAAGCGCACAAGCCCAAGCTCGTATCTATAACGCCTGGTGTGTACGGCAAGGTCCGGGAAGATGTGAGGCGAGTGTCTTTGGCGCGGTTCTTGGAAGTTGTGAGGTGGAACGAGGGGCAAGCGGTTGTTACATAAAAGAGATTGTGTTACCCCCAGAGATAGATCACCAGGACTTCTTAGGGAATGTGACAGTTATGGCCGTCACATCTACTGTGTTTGTTCCGGCCGACACCGCGACGTCGACGCCGATATTTTTGGCCAATCGACAGGAGTTCCGCTGTGACAATGCGCAGCTTGGATGTCAGATCGTGGGGCAAGAGACACAGGTATTGCCGGATCCTACCCAGGTTCGAGCATATGTACATGCAGATATCATGGTCAAAAACGACCCTGCCAAGTACGCAGAGACTCTGTGTCGTGATGACCTGGTCGGATGCAGCGAGTATAGACATGACAGTCAAATTTCGTACTTTAAAGAT